>WQZC01000032.1 GCA_009780925.1 Actinomycetes bacterium
CGCACCGAAAACGACACCCCATCAACCGCCCGCACCGCCCCAACCTGCCGCTGCACCAAAATCCCCCGCTTAATCGGAAAATGCTTACGCATCCCCTCAACCACCAACAACGCCTCAGGATCGACGGCGGGGGTCTCCACCGCGTCTGTTGGCTCGGTTTCCGGTGTGGCGTGGGCCCCCATGTATGCCTCGGTCATAGTTTCGGCGCGATCTCACTGGACCAAACGCGCTGGCGTTCGGACAGGTCGATGTGGCAGCGCACGCGATGCCCACCACCCGGCCCGATGAGCCCCGGCTGAACGGTCGCGCAAGCGTTGCCGCCGACCCGCGCGGCATGGTCGCACCGGGGGTGGAACGCACATCCCGCTGGGACGTTGATCAGCGACGGCGGCTGACCCTGAATGGGTTGCAAACGCACCTGTCGAATGCGATCCATGCGCGGCATAGAACTGAGCAACCCCCACGCGTACGGCATCTGCGGGTGGTAGAAGATCTCCTCCACGGTGCCCATCTCCACGCACTGCCCGCCATACATGACCAGCACGTCATCGCATGTCTCCGCGACCACGCCCAAGTCGTGCGTGATCAAAATGATCGCCGAGTGGAACTCTTTCTGCAGATCCTTCATCAGCTCCAGGATCTGCGCCTGCACCGTCACATCCAGCGCCGTGGTCGGCTCGTCCGCGATCAGCAGTTTCGGGTTGCACACCAACGCCATCGCGATCATCGCGCGCTGCCGCATACCACCGGAGAACTGGTGGGGGTAGTCGGCGTACCGCGCGGCGGGATTCGGTATCCCCACCCGATCAAGCATTTCGGTGGTGCGCCTCCGGGCCTCCCGCTTGCTCACCTGGTTGTGCACCAGATACGCCTCGCTGATCTGGTGGCCCACCGTGTAGAACGGGTGCATCGCCGACAACGGGTCCTGGAAAACCATCGCCATCACGTCGCCGCGGAGCCGACGCACATACGACTCACTGGCCGAGATCAGCTCGTGGCCATCCAGCATGATGGTTCCGGTCACCTGCGCGGTGCTGCCCTTGTGCAGGCCAAGGATCGCCTGGCTGGTCACCGACTTCCCCGAACCGGACTCACCCACTATCCCCAGCGTCCGACCCCGCTCCAAATCGAAGTCGATGCCGTTCACCGCCTTCACGACACCGTCCTCCGTCGGGAAATGCACCTGCAGGTCCCGAACCGAGAGGAACGCGTCCGATGGCGGATTGCCAGACGGCGCGGCCACCACGGTGTCCCCGGGGTCGCGCGACATCAGTTCCGTGACGCTCATTGCAGCCTCACCCGTGGATCAATCAACGCGTAGACAATGTCCACGACAATATTCGCAACGATGATGAAGAACGCGGCGAAGAGCACGACCGACATGATGATCGGAAGGTCCTCGTTGTTGACCGCGTTCACCGACAGCTGACCGAGACCGGGCAGACCGAAAATCGTCTCGGTGAGCACCGCGCCACCGAGCACCGCGCCGAGGTCCATCCCGAACATGGTCACGATCGGGGTGATCGCGGCCCGCAAGCCATGCTTGAAGGTCACCAGTCTGGGACGCAGCCCTTTGGCCCGGGCGGTTCGGATGTAATCCTCACCCATGGTCTCCAGGATGCTGGTCCGGGTGATCCGGACGTAGGACGCCATGAACAGGATCGCCAGGGTGGTCCACGGCAGGATGAAGTTGTCCAGGAAGCCCAGCGGCCCCCCCGGCCCCCACGGCGCGTTGGTGCGGCTGCTGGGGAACTGGATCACTTTGGTCACGCAGAACACCAGCATCAGCAGCATCCCAAGGACCGGCACCGGCATCGACACCCCGATCGAGGAAAACCCGACCGCGATGCGGTCGATCAGCTTGCCCCGGTGCAGCCCGGCCGCGATGCCGAGCAGCACTCCGACGATCAGCCAGATGATGGCCGCCCCGATCGCCAGTGACACGGTGTAAGGGATGGCCGTCTTCATCAGGCTCCAGACCGGGGTGTTGCTCAACCGGAACGAAGTGCCGAAGCACGGCCAACTACACCAGTAGCGCGCGCTGGGCGCCCCCATGTGCCGGCCCATGACGATGCCCCGCATGTACTCCAGGTACTGCGTGACGAGCGGCTTGTTCATGCCGAGCGCCACCCGCGCTTCCACGATGCGCTCCGGGGAACAAGCCTTCCCGCACGAGTCCGCCGCGGGATCGGCCGGGCCGAAGTTGAACAGCGCGAACGTCACGATGCTCGTCGCGATAAGCAGCCCAATCATCGCGATGATGCGCCGGATCAGGAATCTGAGCATGTGCCGGGGTGTTGGGCCGACCGGACCGAGCCGGTCGGCCCAACACCTACCTCCTACTTCGAACTATGTCCTTGAGGCGAGCCTCAGGACGCGACTCCGAGGATGTTCAGGTCGACCAGCGACCAGATCGTCGAGATCCCGAAGTTGCGGATCTTGGAACCGGACACCGCGGGGTTGAGCGCGGCGTTGATCGGCACCAACGGCCACACGGTGTTGACGATCTGCTGGGCCACCTCGTTGAAGCCCTGGTCCACCGTCGCCGGGTCATCCGGTGAGACGGCCAGGTCAGCGATCTTCTTCGACAGCGTCGGGTCGAAGTACTTGGCGAAGTTGTTCGTTCCCCAAGTGGTCACCTTCGAGTCCGGGCCGAGCACCGGCGGAACAACCGCGGCCATCGTCGGCCAGTCCCAGCACCAGCCGGCCACGGCCATATCCGGCGCGTTGTCGCTGCGCAGGGTGGTGTAGAACGACGAGGTCGGGATGTTGGTTATGTTGATGTTGATCCCGATCTGCTTGAGGTCGTTCTGCACCTCGACCGCGATCGCGTGCTGCTGCGGCCGACCGGCCGAGACGCCGAAGTTCAGCGTCGGCACCGTGGTGCTGCCCAGCTTCGCTTTGGCGGTGTCAATGTCACCAGCCGGCTGCAGCGGCAGGTTCATCGGCTCGTAGCCACGGGTGCTAGTCGCCATGAACGAGTCCGGAACCTGACCGAACAGCGGGCCGCCGAACGCCTGCAGGATCGCGGTGCGGTTGAGTGCCTGCGCGATGGCCTCGCGCACGTTCTCATCCTTGATCGTCTGAGTGTTCAGCGACAAGTAGTACACGCACGGGCCGGCGCCGTTGACGAAGCGGCTCTGCACATCGGGCTGGCTCAGCTTCGACACGTCGGCGGGCTGGATGTCGCTCGCCGCGTCGATCGAGACCGCGGTCTGGTCCGCGCCCTGGTCGGCGATGAGCCGAGCGGAGATCGTCGCCGCGTCGGACACGATGGTGAACACGAACTTGTCGGGCAGCGCCGGACGGTTCGGGTCAGTGCTGGCGTCCCAGTTCGGGTTGCGGACGAGGGTCAGCGACTTGTTCGGCGTGTAGGAATCGATCATGTACGGACCGGACGAGACCGGCTTCTTGTCGTAAGCCTGCTTGGTGTCCTTGTCCTTCGGCACCGGAACCGTGTAGAACTCCGACATCATCCAGTCGCAGTCCGGCTGCGGGCCCTGGAAGTGGAACACCAAGGTGTACGGGTCCGGCGTCTCGACCGAGGTCAGATCCTTGTCAGGCGTCTTGTAAGGGCCCTCGTAGCCGTTGTCGTTCTTCAGTGTGTCGGGCATGTAGGACGCGCCATCGGGGTAGACATCGACCGCGAAGGACCGCTCAATGGCGTACTTGACGTCGGCGGCGGTGATCTCGGTGCCGTCCTCGAACTTCAGGCCCTTCTGCAGGTGGTAGGTCCACACACTCGCGTCAGCGTTCGGCTCGCCCAGCCCGCTGGCGAGGTCCGGCTTGATCGCCGGGGTCTGGCCCGGAGTGTCATCGATCACGGTCAGCGTGCGGAAGATCAACTTACCGAAGTCGCCAGAGTTGGTCACGTAGTTCTGCACCGGGTCCATGTGCTCGAAATCGGCCGTGTCCAACACGTTGACCGTGCCACCCTTGGTGGTGTAGCCACCGTTGACGATGGCCGGACCCAGGTCACTCGTCGGCGCGGAGGTGGCCGGCGCGGGCGCGGAGGTCGCCGGCGCTGCCGCAGCGCTGGTGCCGGGCGCGGCGGCCGGGGTTGTCGAGTTGCCATTGCCGTTCTTGGAGCTGGAGCATCCCGCGGCCAGCGCAACGGCCGCGACGCCAGCAACGGCCGCGACGAGCAGCCTTCGATACTTCATCTTGCATCGGTTCCCTTCTGTGTCGAGAGCCTGAACGGGCACTCGGTAAATCGGTGATAGTAGGAGCGGGAGCGGAGACGGGAAGCGCGATCGCGCGCAATTTGCGTTCGCTTGATCATCGGCGGTCCGCTCTCGGGTCGAGCGCGTCACGCACCGCGTCGCCGAAGAGGTTGAACGCCAGCACGGTCATCAACAGCATGCCGCCGGGAACCAGCAGGACCCACGGGTCGGCCTGGTACCAGTTGCCGTTCCACGCCTCGTTGAGCATTTGTCCCCACGACGGCGTTGGGTCGCGCACCCCCGCGCCAAGGAAGGACAGCGCAGCCTCGGAGGTGATGTTCGACGGGATGAGCAGCGTTGCGTAGACCAGCACCACGGCCACCACGTTGGGCACGATCTCCCGGAAGATGATTCGCCGCGGACCGGCGCCGAGCGCGCGGGCGGCTTCGACGAACTCCCGCTCCCGCAGGCTGAGCACTTGGCCGCGCACGACCCGGCCCAGGTAGGGCCAGCCGAAGAACCCGAGGATGAACACCAGCGAGGCGATCGGCAACGTGCTGCCGTGGCCGAGGGAGGTCTTGCCGAGCCGCTGCTGCAGGATCGGGGTGAGGGTCAAGATGAGCAGCAGCTGCGGGAAGGCCAACAGCAGGTCCATCAATCGGCTCAACAGCATGTCCACCCAGCCGCCCAAGTAGGCCGCAGTGGCGCCGATGACCGTCCCGAGGATGATCGAAACCGCCGTCGCCAGCACGCCGATCATCAGTGAGACCCGCGCGCCGTAAGCGAGCCGGGCGAAGATGTCCCGGCCGTTCTGCGGCGCGACGCCCAGCCAGTGCGCGGAGGACGGGAACCGGAACCCAGGCATCGGCGAACCGCCAGCCGAAGGCGGGAACAGCGATCCCGCGGACAGATACGGCATGAGCGGGTGGGTCGTGAACGGGTTCTGCCCCTCGATCGCGGTGAGCACCGGCGCCAGAATGGCGAACAAGATGATCAGAATGATCACCACGAGGGCGGTCATGGCGACCTTGTCGCGGCGAAGCCGTCGCCACGCGAGCGCGGAAGGCGAGCGCCCCTCGATGTCGTGCTCGGCTTCAGTCCCGGGCGCGCCCAGCCCTGTCTCAACGACAGAGTCGAGATCACCCATGGGTGCCGTCATCTGCAGGTGGACCTTTCTCGTTCCTGGCCAGCCCTCACAGACTGGCAGAACCTTCTCGCGACTACCGCCTGACGAGGCAGCTTATGCGAGACGGCGGGCGGTTGACACCGAACGACACAGTTGTGGCCAGATCGTGACCATCTCGCGATGCATCCGCCGTCGCCCCGCCACCGCGGCATCCTGTCAGAACCGTGCTGGTCCCACACGAGGCCGCGGCGCCTACACCCTAGTCTCCTAACCCACATGCCAACCGCAGAGCCCATGGTGGCGGTCAGCGGCACCGCGTCGCGAGAGTCACCAGGTCCCGTTGCAGCGCCCGCAGCGTGCGCCGTCGCGCGGCCCATCCCGGCCGGCGTTCCAGAGTGACCAACACGCCCGCCGCCGTCTGTGCCAGGCGCGCGGTCGAGGCGATCCCCTCGGTTGCGGCGGACACCTCGGCGAGCGGCGCGTCGAGCACGGTCGCGACCCGCAGCACCCTCACCGGGACACCGTCCGAAGCGCCGCGGCCGGCCGCGCGGGCCACCCGTCGCCGTGCCGCGCAGGCGCCGTCGGCGCGCTCACCGCCGGTCCCCGAGGAAGGGGAACTCGGCGCGCACCCGCGCGACCCGGGCCGGATCGACGTCGCCGAACAGCACCGTCTCGGCATCGTCGGCTCGCGCCAGCGCGCGCCCCATCGGATCGAGCAGCGCGCTCTCCCCGCTGTGCCCGATAGCGCGGTCGCGCCCCGCCGCGCCGACACGGTTGACGCCCAGCACGTACGCCTGGTTCTCAATGGCCCGCGCCGCGAGCAGCGTCCGCCAATGCTCCCGACGCGGAGTCGGCCAGTTGGCCACCACCACATACAGGTCGGTGCGCTCGGCCAGCGCCCAGAACTCGTCGGCGAACCGCAGGTCATAGCAGATGAACAAACTGACCCGCACCCCCTCGACGTCGACGGTGCGCCACTGCTCCCCACGGACGTAGTGCTCGTGCTCGCCGGCGAGAGTGAACGGATGGATCTTGACGTAGCGGTGGGTCGAGCCGTCCGGCGCGGCGAGCACGGCGACATTTCGGGCCAGCCCATCCGCGCCTCGCTGCGCGATCGAGGCCAGCACCCACACTCCGCGCCGCACCGCGTGCTCGATGAGGAACCGCTCGTTGGGGCCGCCCTCGGGCTCGGCGATCCGCTCCGCGCGCATCGAGAAACCCGTCGCGTACATCTCAGCGAGCACAATCAGCCGGGCCCCGGCGTCCGCCGCTCGCTCGATCATCGGCCCGACGCGCGCGCGGGTGGCCGGCGCGTCCTCCCAGACGATGTCGTGCTGGATCGCCACGACCTTCATGCCAGACCTCCCGCCAGCGCGGGGGCCGAAACCCCGCCGCGCAGTTGATCTTAAGGCGCGCCGCGACAGCCGGTATCGCGTCGTCCGCGCTCCGCCCTACCCCGGCCGGAAGCGCAGCGCCGACCACACCTCGTCAATCGCGATCTGCCGCACCGGGCGGATCCCGTGGGCGGCCAGTGCCGCGCGCAACACGTCCCGGTTCAGATCGGTCCCCAGACCCCCACCCTTCGGGTAGGCGATCCACGCGGTTCGATCGTCCTTCGCGGCGGCCAGCGCGGGCGCGGCGGTCGTGCTCAGCTCGGCTCCGCTCCGGACGAAAGCGATCACGACGTCCGCCCGCGCCGCATCGGCAGCGTCAGTCGCGCCCGGAGCGTCGAGCAGCGCGGCCAAGTCGACCTCGGGCGGCGCGCCCACCGCGCGCACCCGCTGGCCCGGTTTGATCTGCAACTTCGTTCGCAGGTCCATGGGAGGGAGTATGGCCCGCCGGCGCGCGAGGCCACAAGTCAGCGAGACCGGGGCACATGCCCCAGCGATTCCGGGATCTCGCGATGCGCGCACCTTTTCGCAGACCGGGCGCGAACTGGGCATGCGGCCGCTATCGGAGCCATGTAGGACAGTGTTTCCGGGGTCTCGTGATGCTGGGCGATGACAGGATCGAACTGTCGGCCTCTTCGGTGTGAACGAAGCGCTCTCCCGCTGAGCTAATCGCCCCTGCCGCCTGGGCTCTGGATGACCTGACGCCAGGGCGCAGTCAGCTTACACGGGACGCGCCCGTGCGCGTTCCGCCGGACGGACGCCAGCGATTGCCGGACCATTCCCGATCGGTCCGGGTCGGCGGCCCCGGGGCGGACCGCTTGCCGCACGCGGCGGCCGAGTACGGCTAAGGTCACAGACGTGCGTCGCAACAGTAAGAACCGTGGTCCGATCCCGCTGTGGGCGGTCATCGCGGTTCTGATCACCGTGGCGGCGGCGCTCACGCTGTACTTCGCGCTGCGCGCGATCCCGACCGCGCAGCGCCCAACCATCGGCCCGCCCACGCATGTCGCGACCTCGACCGGCTAGAGCGTGTCTCCTAATTGACTAGACCGGTGCCTCGGAACGATACGACGAGCCGCGACCCGGGCCGTCACGGCGACGCGCCCAGAGTGAGCGTCGTGGTCGCGGGCTGGCGGTCGCGCACGTGGCTCACGCCCACCTGGTCGCCGACGCCCTTGTCCAACACCGCGAGATAGATGCTGTCCGGACCGGTGGTCGCTCGGCCCGCCACGGCGGTGATCACATCGCCCACCCGCAGTCCGGCTCGCGCCGCCGGCCCGTCGGCCGCGACCGCCTGCACGAACAGACCGCGGGTCACATGGAACGTGTCGGCCACAAACGGCGGGATCGGCACCGTGGAGACCCCGAAGAACGGCGGCGCGAACCGCCCCCTGGAGATCAGCTGATCGGTCACTGCGGTCGCCAGATCCGAGGGAATGGCGAAGCCGATGCCAACGCTGCCACCGCCGGACTGCCCGGACGCGTTGGGCACCGTGGCGATGGCCGTGTTGACCCCGATCAGCCGGCCCGAGCAGTCGACCAGCGGTCCGCCCGAGTTGCCGGGGTTGATCGAGGCGTCCGTCTGCAGCGCCCCGGGCAACAGCAACGTGCCACCGTCGCTGGCCGGCACGCTCACATCCCGCCCGACGGCGGACACGATGCCGGCGGTCACGGTCCCGGACAGCCCCAGCGGAGCGCCGATAGCGACGACGGGCTGCCCCACCTGGATGTCTTCCGAGCGCGCGACCCCGATCGCCGGCAGCGCGGGCTCACCAGTCACTTTCAGCACCGCGAGGTCAAGCGCCGCCGCCTGTCCGACTATGGACGCCGGCACCGAGCGCCCGGAGGAGAAGAGCACCTGGACGCCGCCCCCGTTCGCGCCCGCCGCGATCACGTGCTCGTTGGTGAGTATGTAGCCGTCCGCGCGCATCACTTCCCCGGAGCCGGTGCTGGATCCGCCCGGACCGGACGCCGCGATGGTGACCACCGACGGCAGCACCCGCTCGGCCACCGCCGATGCCGCGCAGCCAGCACGGGTCGGCGCGCCCGAGGAGAGGCGAGCGCTGATCACACCGCCCACCAAGCCGGCCGCGACGAGCGCCAGCGCGCCGCAGGCCACCAGCCCGGTCAGACCGAGCCCCCGCCGCCATCCGCTCCGCCGCCGGCGCCTGCGCCGCTGCCGCGGCGGCCCGGCCACCATGGGCAGCGACGGACCGCCATCCGGGATCAGCGGACTGCGCGCCGGTTCGCTCGACGCCGGCCCAGCCACGCCCGGCACACCCGATGAACTGCTAGCCGCCCCATCTTCGACCATGCCCTCGCATTATCCGCGCCGCCCCCAGCCAGACCCTGACTCGTGAAGTGGGTCTTCGCCGATGGGAGACAATCCGGGGGTGACCGCTGCGGGTGTGACCTTGGCCGACCACGACACCATGCGCGCCTGGGTGGTGCGACGCCCCGGACCGATCGACGAAGCGCCCCTCGCGTTGGCCACGCTGCCCGTTCCCGCTCCGGGCGCGGGGCAGGTGCGCCTGGCGGTGCGCTGCTGTGGCGTGTGCCGCACCGACCTGCACCTGGCCGAAGGCGACCTCGCCCCGCACCACCCGGGCCAGACGCCAGGCCACGAAGTAGTCGGGGTCGTCGAGGCGCTCGGCCCCGGCGCCGGTCGGTTCGCGCTCGGCGACCGGGTCGGGGTGCCGTGGCTCGGCGGCACCGACGGCAATTGCCGCTACTGCCGCAGCGGCCGGGAAAACCTGTGCCTGCGCCCGGTGTTCACCGGGTGGGACGTCGCCGGCGGCTACGCCGAGCACTGCGTGGCGGACGAGGCGTTCTGCTATCCGCTGCCCGCCGGGCTGAGCGATGAGCAAGTCGCGCCGCTGCTGTGCGCGGGCATCATCGGCTACCGGGCGCTGAAGGTGTCCGGCGTTCAGCCCGGTGGCCGGCTCGCCATATACGGCTTCGGCGGCAGCGCCCACCTCACCGCGCAAATCGCCCTCGGGCTGGGGATGCGGGTGCATGTGCTGACCCGCGACGAGGCCAGCGCGCGGCTCGCCGAACACCTCGGGGTGGATTCCGTCGCCGGCCCCGCCGAACTGCCGCCCGAGCCGGTGGACGGCGCGATCCTGTTCGCCCCGGCCGGCGAGCTGGTGGCTCCGGCGCTTGCCGGCCTGGACCGGGGCGGCACCCTCGCCGTGGCCGGCATCTGGCTGTCCGACATCGAACGAATCCGTTACACCGAGCAGCTGTTCAACGAGCGCGTGCTGCGCTCGGTCACCGCCAACACCCGCCGCGACGGGGAGGAGTTCCTCCGGCTCGCCGAACGGTACGGCGTCACCGCCACCACGCACCAGTATCCATTCACCGAGGCGGACCGGGCGCTCGCCGACCTCAAACACGGCCGGTTCGACGGCGCCGCCGTGCTACGCATGATCTGACCCGCTGGCGCTCACCCCGCGCGGCTCGCCCCAGTCGCTCGCTCCGCCCGCCCGGCGCGGTTCGCTCACCCCCCTGCGGCTCGCCCCATCCCCCTGGTTCGTTCAGCTCGGGAGCTGGCGGGCCGCCCAGGACCAGTCGATGCGCTCCTGTTCCAGGCGGATCCGGGGACCGAGCCGGTCGGTGACCAGATCCTGGTAGAGGTCCTGTTCCGGCGTGGTCAACCGGTCCAGTCGCGCGGCGGCCGGCGACGCCTCGGTCACCCAGCGCTCGCGGTGAGCGAGCAGCGTGCGCCGATCCATCAGCAGCGAACGCGCGTTCGGCAGGCTGGCCCGCAGCTGGTTGAGGATGGCGAAGCCATGGGTGTCCAGATCGCCCCAGTAGCCGACCTCGATATCGGCCAGCCAGTCGATGCCACCGACATGCTCCACCGCGAAGCCCTTGCCCCACAGCACGATTCCCCCGGCCGGAACCGGCGCGCTGAGAAATGTGATCTCGTTCTCAACTACCAGCGCCGAGCGCACCGGCGGGTCCGACGCCACAAGTTCGTCCACCGGCACGGCCAGGTCCGAAAACCCGGTCGCGACGCCAAGCGCGGGATCCGGGCGGATCCGCACCGTCCGCGGTTTGCCGCGCAACCCGAGCGCGGCCAGGAAACCGTCTGCGGCTGAGGGCGCGTCGAGCAGCTGGGCCAGCAGCGCCCGGTGCCGCTCCACGAACTTCGTGTCCACGCCGGGCGCGGTGATCTCCCGCAGATAGCGACCGGACCCCCGCGCCGCGCGCAGCCAGCGATACGCCGCCAACAGCCCCGGCCAGTCCGCCGCTGTCGAAAGGGCGCGCATCGGGTGCCCAGCCACCCAGCTGGCCAGCACTGGCTCCTCGGCGACGGCGGCGCGCACGGCACGGTACGCGCGCACCTCGTCGGCGACGTTCAGCAGCGCGGCGGCCTGCGTGTAGGAGTCGACGATCGCCCGCGCCGGCAACTCGTTGCGGCCGATCAGGCGGCCACCAACCGACGCGCGGCGCAGCGTGTACGCCGCGCCGCCGCGACCGCCCGCCACCAGGTCCGCGCTCCACTGGCGCGCCGCGGGCAAGTCGTCGCCGATCTCGGCCGGTTTGGGCGAGCGCAGCGGCACTTCGATGACCGGAAACGGCTCATCGGCGGCCAGCGCGCGCAGAATCGTCCCGTCGTCCCAGCGCCGCCGCACCCGGGCCCGGATATCCGCGACGGAGGTCCAGCCAGCCGCCGGGCCGGTTCGGCCGGCTACGGGGCCGGCTCGGCCGTCGGCAGGGCCGGTTCGGCCGTCGGCGGGGCGGGCGCGGCCGGTCATCCCGCCGGCCATCGCGGCGGGCTCGATTTCGACTGGCTCGCCTGGCGCTCGCGGAACTCCTCGATCGTGATGGTGTGCAGCCGCGAGTCGCTGCCGTCCGGGTTGTCCACGAAACCGATGGCCCGCACGTACGGCTCGATGATGTGCACCTTTTGCAACGGGGTGACGATCAGCAATTGCAGGCCGAGCCGGGCGAACAATTCCAGCGCGTATCGGGTGGACACATCCGAACCGCGGCCGAACGCCTCGTCGATCATGGCGAACCGGAAGTCCCGTGATTTCTCCACGCCCCATTCCAGCCCGAATTGGTAGGCTAGCGAGGCGGCGAGAATCGTGTACGCGAGCTTCTCTTTCTGGCCGCCGGACTTTCCGTCCGAGTCGCGGTAGTGCTCCCACTCGGCGTCGGTGTCGCGATCGCGTTCGGACGCGGTGAACACGAACCAGTTCCGCACGTCGGTGACCCGGCGGGTCCAGGCTCGATCGGCTTCGGCGCGCCCCTCCCGGCCGCGGAGACGCTCGATGATCCGCGACACATCGGCGAATCGCTGCTCGGAATAGTGGTCCGCCTCGGCGGCCAGGGTGTCGTCGGTGGCAGCGCGCAAGTCCGCTCGGAACTCCTGTATCTCGGTGTTCGCGGTGCGTTCGGTGACGAGCCGAATGTAGCGTCCTGGGCTGTAGTCGATGGCGCCCAGCGCGTCGTTGATCCGGTCCACTCTGGCGTGGATCTCCTCGGATTGGCGGCGCAACCAACTGTTGAATTGGGCCAGCTCGCGGATCGTGTTGGTGTTGAGCTGGCGCTTGAACTCGCCCTCGAATCGGGGCAGGTCGTCGGTGGCCACCCGGTCGTGGAAGGCGCAGAACTCGCCGCGGGCGTCGACGCTGGCGTCCATCTCGGTGGTCGCCTCCGGCCAGCGCCGGCGGACCTCGGTCATGTGTTGCACCAAATTGGTGCCGTAGCCGGTGAGCTGCCGACCGATCCGGTCGATGCCGGTGTGCAACTCGCTGGCCAGCGACTCCGACGCCCCGAGGCAGGCCTCCGCCGACTGGGGCAGCGCCTCGCCCAGCCGTGCGGTCAGCTCGGGGTAGGCGGCCCGCGCCGCGGCCAGCTCGGCCTCGGTTGCCTGGCTGACCGTCTGTCGATCGCGGTCCCGGGCGACGGCGTCCCGGGCGATCCGGTCGTCCTGGACCCGGATATCGCCGCTGAGGGTGTCGAGCACGGCGCGCAGCTCGCTCCCGCGCCGGGAGTTCTCGGCGAGCCGCAGCTCCAGCTCCGCGAGCGCCGATGAGCCGGCGATCAACCGCTCGCGTTCCTCGGCGGCGGTGGTGGCCCGCCGGTCCGCCTCGGCCCAGTCCAGCTCGGTCCAGGACCGGAACACCGACAGCGCGTCCAGCGCGGACCGCTTGGCGGCAAGCTCCCGCTCCGCGTCTCGCAACGCCGAGCAGCGCGACTCCGCCTCGGCGAACTGGCCTTGCGACTCGATCAGCTGCTCGGTCAGCGCGGCGACCTTGCGTTCGTTGAGCCAGCCGAGCACCCAGGTGCGCGGGTCGTCGACCCGGGACCGGTCGTCCTTCTCGTGCCGCTCGCCGGAGCGGACCTGGCCCTCGCGGGTCACCGCGCGACGCTCGGAGCGGAACTGTTCGATCGTGTCCACGCAGGTGAAATCAGCGCGACGGGCCAATTCGTCGCGCAGGTAGTCGCGGAACGGCCCGTCCGCCAGCTCTAGGGTGTCGGCCAGCAGCAGCGCGTCAGCGGAATCCCGCGACTGCAGCGGCACGCGTCGGACCGACACTCGCTCGTACACCAAACGGGCTCCCGCGGCGCGACCGTCGCTGCGCCGGTAGCTGAGCCGGTTCGCGTTCGCCCAACCGCTCACCCGGTCGTAGTGGCGCTGCGGCACCAGCAGGGACAACGCGAAACCGCGCAGCACGCGTTCGGCGGCGCCGCGCCAGGGCGCGAATCGCTCGGCCACGTCGAGCAGTTCCCCGGCGAAGGGCAGGTCGGTCTCAGCGATGCCGAGCTCGGCGCACAGCTGGGAGCGCACCGCCAGCTGCGCGGCGGGCAGGTTGCTCTTGCGGCCGGCGAGACTGGCCAGTTCGGCCCGAACCTCGTCGCCGGTGCGGCGCAGGTCGTTGCGGGCGGTGATGGCGGCATCGAGCTGTTCCTGCAGGCCGCGCTGCCGCTCAACGGTCTCGGCCCGGGCGAGCGCCACTTGGTCCGGGACGGAGGCGAACCCCGGCGCGTCGGCGATCGGGGCCAGTCCCGCCGCTGCCAGGCGGGCGTCGAAGTCGCGCCGCCGCGCCTGGCGTTCACCGGCCTGCGCCCGGGCGGCGGCCTCCTGCGCTTCCAACGTGCTGACCCGGTCCCCGCCGGCGGCGGCCTTCTCGATCAACAAGGCTTCCCGCTCGCGGGCCAACGCGTCGTGCGCGGCCGTGGTCTCGGCGGCGGCGCGGACCCGACGCTCCCGCACCCGCTGATGGGCGGCGATCTCCTCGGTGAGCAGGCCGATGCGCAGCTCAGCGACAAACAGGCGAACCGCGTCGCGTTGGCGTTCCAGTTCCGCGCGCCCACTGAGCGCTTCGTCGTAGCGGCGGCTGATCGCCACCAGCGGGGCCAATGCCGCAAGCTGCTCCCGCGCCCGCTTCACCGCCTCGTGCGCCTTGGTGAGGTCCTCGAAGTGGGCGACGATGTCGCGGACCCGGTCGGCCGCGTCAACGGGTTCGAGCATGTGGTTGCGGACGAATTCGTTCAAGTTGCCGACCGATTTCATCGACACGGTCTGGTGGAACAGCTCCATCGCCTGCTCGGACTTGATGCCCAGCAACCTTCGCATCGCTCGCGCGTAGTCCGGGAAAACGGTGTGGATGTCGGCGCCGCCGGCGCGCAGCCGCCGACGCAGATCGGTCAGATCCGCTCCGAAGTCGGTGAAGTCGCCCGCCACCGAGAGCGCCCTGGCGCAGGTGACGAAGAACCGGTCCGGCTGGCCCGCGCGGTCCTTCTGGTGGAACACCTGCGCCACGGTGACCGCCTCGTCGTACCCCTCGTTGGCGAACACCGCGAGCACCACCGAGTAGTTGCGATGATCGCGCAACGCGACCGGGCGCGTGGCGCCGGTGACCTCGTTCCGCTCGGACTTGTAGTGCCCTTCGACGTAGCTGCGCAGGGTGCGTTCTCTGGCGTCCGCCCCGGCCGCCTTGTTGTAGGCGATGCGCTGCGCCGGCAGCAACAGCGTGGTGAGCGCGTCGACCAGGGTCGACTTGCCGGTGCCGATGTCACCGGTCAGCAACGTGGTGGCGCCGTCGGGCCGAAGGCTCCACACCCGCTTGTCGAAGGTGCCCCAGTTGAAGACCTCCAGCTCGCGCAGCCGGTAGCCGGCCCGGGGGCTGGCGCTGCCCAGCAGCGCCGCGGAGAACAACCCGTCAACCATTGGGCTCCCCCTGCGCGCTCGAGCCAGCACTGGCCCGGGCGCCGGGGCCGGCGTATTCGGCGAGCTTGCCCGCGAAGTCCGACAGGGTCTGCGCGTCGACGTACGCCTTCAGGATGCGGCGAACCTCCCACTGATCGGTTCGCCCGCGCAGTGGGCGCAGGAAGCCGAGGTCGACGGCGCGGCGGAGGGTGCTCTCGACCTGGTCCACCACCCGCGCCTCATTGGTGGACTCGGCCAGGAACAGCCGCAGCAGCTCGACGATCTGATCGCGCGAGAGCACCAGCTTGGCGTCGTCGCCGCCGGCGGTCTCGAACTCGACCAGCCGTTTGCGCACCAGCACCAGCAGCAGGCTGACGTTGTAGGACAGGGTGCGCCGCATCACCAGGCGCGGTAGCGGCTCCTCCCCGTCAGCGTCCGGTTTGGTTTGCAGGTAGGCGTACCCCTCGGTGTCGTCGATGACCACCTCGACGCCGATCGCGGCAAAGTGATCGCGCACCGCAGGGGCGCGGTGCTCGAGCGTCGTCCAGCTGGACTCGTCCTGCTCGCGGTACACCACCCCGCGCATCAAATGGATGATCGCGGCGGCGACGGCCTGCTCCTCTGGCGTTCTCATCGGGCTCGCGCGGTTCTCATCGGCGGGTCACCGTCACTTTCGGCAGTCGCGCGGTTCCATCGAACTCACCGGCCGCGTACGACAAGCGGGCCTCTTCCCGCTCGTCCACGCTGACCTCGAGGTCGTCATCGGCCAGCGCCAGGTACCCGACGATCTCTCCGATGCCCTGTTCGACTGGGTAGGCGCGGATGATGTCGGCCAGCAGCGCGGAGCCCCGTTCCGGGACCGCTGAGCGGATGTTGTCGGCCAGCCGGGCCTGGTCGATGAAGGTCTGCCCGAACAGGGCGGCCACATCCATCTCGTCATCGGCGTCCGGGTCGAGCAGGCTGTCCACCCGAGCCGCCGGGCGGGCGTCGTAGAGCGGACGCTCGAACAGCAGCGCGATCCGAACCCCCGGCTCATCCACCGCCAACTCGGGCAGCGGCGCCTCAAGCGTCGGCGGCTGGTCGCGCGCGGCGAGCGCCGCTGCCTCGATCTGGCGAACGATGTCGAGCACGCGGCGATTCTCCAGCCAGATCTGGTCGTCGAGGAATCGGCGCAACTGCTCGGACAGTTGCCGCACGGTTCGCTGGGTGCGCTCAGCCGCGTCGGACCAGTCATGGTGGATCACGCGCAGCCGGCGATCCGCGTTGACCGCCGCGATCTGCTGCGCCTGGGCCAGCAGGTCGGACAGCTCGTCCTGGCGGGCCTCGGAGAGCAGGAAGTCGTAGAAAGCCTGAAAGCTGCGGCCCTGGTCGGAAGCGTTGATGTCCGCCCGGCTGCCCACCAGCTGGGCCAGCAGCTCGCCCTTGCTGCCCCGCCAGGCGGCGATCCGCTCCCGGGCGGCGCGGTCCAGACCCCGGAAGTTCTCCTCCACCTCCCGGAAATCCGACAGCAGCTCGCGCGCGGTGGCCGCGAACTGCTGATAGCGGTCGCGTAGCGCGGTCGGGTCCAGCACGGTCACGTGGCCGGCCTCGACCTCGGCGATCTCGGCTTCGATCGCCGCCCGGCGGCGGTGCAGTTCGGCCAGCCGGGCCTGCGGGTCGGCCTGACTGCCGTGGACGATCTGACGCAGCAGCTCGACCACGATGGACAGCCGTGACTCGGTGCCGACGAACGCCCGAGCCCGCAGGCTCACCACCCACGCATACGCCTTCTCCAGCGCCGGGGTGGCGTCATAGTGCACCTCGTCCGAGCCGAGCGGGTAGAACCGACGCAGCCAGCCGGCGTCGGACTGCGCCCAGTCGTCCAGATAGGCGGCGGCGGCCTTCGGGTAGCGCGGTTCCCCCGGCGCGAGCGCGTTAAGGGCGTACAACTCGTCATCCAAGGCCGCGGTTATGGTCGGCGCCGCGGTGGTGCCGTGGTTCTCCTCGACGAAATACCGACCGAGGAAAGAGAGGACGAGCGGCGCGTTGCCGGCCCGCAGCAGCCGCCACGCCGGGTGCCGGTCGCGAAGTAGTTCCAAATCGGGGTGGTCCATCGCTCGCCTCCTCTCGCGCTGTCCGCCATCGGTCCAAAGCTTAGGGAAGGGGGGCGACAGTTTTCGGCGCCCGACGCTTCAGCTGGATCGTGGCCAACCGCGTGCCGCCTCGGCTCAGCGCCGGCCGAGCCACTGGAAGCGCTGCTGCAGACCGGTCGGCACCGCGCGGGCGACGGCGACCA
>WQZC01000033.1 GCA_009780925.1 Actinomycetes bacterium
ACCGCCGAGGACCCGCACGCGGGCCTGGCGTTGCGGACCGAGCTCGAGCCGATGCGCGGGGGAGCGGTTCGTGCCCGGCACACTGTGCGCAACATCGGATCGTCGGACTATTTCCTGGACGGGCTGGAGGTCACCGTCCCGGTCCCGGACCAGTTCACCGAGCTGCTCGACTTCACCGGTCGGCACCTGGGCGAGCGGCGGCCCCAGCGGCACCAGCTGGTCGACGGGCTGTGGCTGCGCGAGGTGCGGCGCGGGCGCACCTCATTGGAGTCGCCGACGGTGCTGATCGCCGGCCGCCCCGGGTTCAGCTTCGGCGGCGGGGAGCTGCTCGCCGCGCACGTCGCGTTCAGCGGCAACACGGTGCTGCGCGCCGAGCGCGACCCGCACGAGGGGACCACCATCGGCGGTGGGGAACTGCTGCTGCCCGGCGAGGTGATTCTGGAGCCCGGCCAGGGATACACCTCCCCTTGGGTGGTGCTGATCGCCGCTGACGGCCTGGATGACGAGGCCCGAGCGCTGCACCGGTGGGAGCGGGGCCTGCCGGCCCACCCAGCGCGTCAACCGGTGACCCTGAACACCTGGGAGGCGGTCTACTTCCGCCACGACCTGGCGCGGCTGACCACGCTCGCCGAACTGGCCGCCCAGGTGGGAGTGGAACGGTTCGTGCTGGATGACGGCTGGTTCCGCGGCCGGCGGGACGATCGCGCCGGACTCGGTGACTGGACCGTCGATCCCGAAGTGTGGCCCGACGGCCTCGGCCCGCTGATCGACGCGGTGCGCGCGCTGGGCATGCAGTTCGGGCTCTGGTTCGAGCCGGAGATGGTCAACCCGAACTCCGAGCTCTACCGCCGCCACCCGGACTGGATCTTGCAGGCACCCGGTCGCCAGCCGCTGCCGCAGCGCAATCAACTGGTGCTCGACCTCACTCGCCCCGAGGTGTGGGAGGGTGTGCGCGACCAAGTGGACGCGGTGCTCGCCGCCAACGCCATCGACTACGCCAAGTGGGATCACAACCGCGACCTGCTCGACGCCGGATCGAACGCCCGGGCCGGCCGGGCGGCGGCGCACGAACAGGCGCTGGCCCACTACGCGCTGCTGGACGAGCTGCGCCGCCGGCATCCCGCCGTCGCGTTCGAGTCCTGCGCCTCCGGTGGCGGGCGCGTCGATCTTGGCGTGGTCGAGCGGGTGCAGCGGTTCTGGACCTCGGACATGACCGACGCGCTGGCCCGTCAGCGCATCCAACGGTGGACGACTCAGCTGATCGCGCCCGAATATCTCGGCGCGCACGTGTCCGCCCCCGTTTCGCACCAGACCGGCCGCGCGTTCGACCTGGATTTCCGGGCGGCCACCGCGCTGTTCGGCGCGTTCGGGATCGAGTGGGACCTCACCTCGGCCAGCGCCGCCGAGCTGCGGCGGCTGCGCGACTGGATCGCCCTGCACAAGCGGTGGCGACCGGTGCTGCATGGCGGGCGGGTGGTGCGCTGCGACGGCCTGCCAGGCGAGGCGCTGGCGCACGGCGTCGTCGCTGACGACCGCCGCCGGGCCTTGTTCGCCTACGTCCAACTCGATGTCGCCGCGCACACCCATCCGGTTCAGCTGCCACTGCCTGGTCTGTGCCCTGCCACCGAGTATCTGGTGCGCCGGATCGACCCGTCGGAGTCCGCGGATTCATCCGACCCGGCGGATTCAGCTGGCCGGCCCGATGCGGCCGGCCCGACTGATGCGACCGGTCTGGTCAGCCCGGACCCGGCGATCCTCGCCAGCGGCGCCGCGCTGGCGCGTCTGGGCATCACCCTGGCGGCGCCCCGCCCGCAAACGGTGACCCTGTTCGCGGTCACCGCGCGGGACGCGGTCGAGCCCCCGAACCGGGATGTGGCATCGTGACACCCGGGCGGACGGATCAGCCGCGACCGCAGACGAAGTCTGGAGGATCGATGCTCGCCAAGCAGCGCCAAGCAGCCATCCTTGACCGGGTGCGCGCCCAGGGCGGCGCCCGGGTGGGCGAGTTGGTGGCGCAGTTCGCGGTCTCGGACATGACGATCCGGCGGGACCTGAACGTGCTGGCCGCCGAGGGATTGCTGTTCAAGGTGCACGGTGGGGCGACCCTCGCCATGCCGTCGAGCGTTGACGAGCCAGGATTCGCGGCGAAATCCAGCCTTCAGCCAGATGAGAAGCAGATGATCGCGGAAGCCGCCGCCAGCTTGGTCCAGCCTGGGACCGCGATCGCGATCGGCGCCGGGACCACCACTTGGGCGCTGGCCAGAGCGATCGGTTCGGTGCCGGACCTGACCGTGGTCACCAACTCCATCCCAGTGGCCGACGAGTTGGCGCGCGGCAGCGGCGGGGCGACGGTGATCCTCACTGGAGGGATCCGCACCCCGTCGGACGCGTTGGTCGGCCCGGTCGCCGATTTGACGATTCGCTCGCTGCATTTCGACACTTTGTTCACCGGCTGTCATGGCATGGACCCGCACGCCGGGCTCACCGCGCCGAACCTGGCCGAGTCGGAGACCAACCGCTGCCTGATCCAGGCCGCTCGCTCGGTGGTGCTGCTGGCCGATCACACCAAGTGGGGCAACATCGGGCTCAGCTCGTTCGGGCAGCTGTCCGATGTGGACGCATTGGTGACTGACAATGACTATCCAGGCACCGAGCTGCAGCAGTTGTCCGAGGTTGTCGGCGAGGTTATCCGGTCCGGCGAGGCGCACGACGGCTGAACGCCGTCGCAAGCGCGTTGCGCGAATCATGGGTGCCCGGCGTGTGGTCAGCCCGCAGTCGGTCCGTTCCCCGGAACCGTGGGCCCCGCCGTGGTGGGACTGGTCGAGTGGCTCGCCGCCAGCCGGCCGGAGACCGTCGCGGCGGCTATGGTCAGCAGCGCGCCGAGCAGCAGCGCCGCGCCCTCGCCCGGCTTGAGCACGCCCAACTGCTGGCCCAGCGTGGCCGCCGCGACCGGCACCCCGAGCTGAGCCGAGGCCAGCACGGCGGGCGCCAGCGGCGCCTTGGTCAGCGCGGTCGCCGCGTGCGCGGCCACCGCCCCGGCCGCCAGCACTACCCCGAGGACGATCATTGACGGGTGGCTGGGCAGCGCGCGCAGGTCGAGCGACGCGCCTAGCCAGACGAAGAAGATCGGCCCGAACAGTCCTTCCGACAACCCGAACAGCTGACGGGCCAACCGCCGCGGCTCGCCGGCCGCCGCGACGGCCAGGCCGAGGCAGAACCCCGCGAGCATGATCGAGACATGCGTGCGCTGCGCGAGCGCGGCCAGCAACAACAGCGCCAGCACGCTGACGCGCAATTCCAGCGCGAACTCGCGTTGCTCGGACTTGCGATGCGCGGCGCCTCGCCAGCCGTGTCGCTCGGTCAGCCAGAACAACCCGAACGCGACCACCCCACAGCCGATCACCGCCGCCGCCCCGGCCGCCCCGCGCCCGGCGTGGCCGGGATCCAACGCCAACGGCAGCGCGACGATGCACGCCGCGTCCGCGATCGCGACCTGCGGCAGCAGCCGCAGCATCGCCGGCCCGGACAGGCCCAGCGACTCGGTGATGGGCAAGATCACCGCCGCCGAGGACGAAGCGAACAGCACCGCGTACATCGCGCCGTGCCCGGTGCCGAACGCCGTCGCGACAAGCCACCCGAACGCGACTGCGGCTACCACCACCACTGCCAGCCGCCCCAGCGCGAGGCGGGCGCCGGCGGCCAGCGCCCGATCGCGGATCGGCACGTGCGAGCCGGCCGCGAACATCACCATCGCGAAGCCGATGTTGGCCAGGAACTGAAATGTCGGCTGGTTGGCGTTGATCCAGCGCGCCCCGGTGTCCCCGACCAGCACCCCGGCGGCCAGCTCGCCGACCACCACTGGGATCCGCGCTGAGTCGGACCAGGCCAGCAACGGCCCGGCGAGGGCCACCGCCACGATCAGCGCGAGCGTCGCGAAGCTCACTGGGCGGCGCCGCTTCCGACCGCGACCAGCCGGCAGGGGATGTCGGTGTTCTCGTCAGTGTGATAGCTCGCGCACACCCGGTGGTAGCCGTCGGCGATCACCAGCGCGGCGCCGCTCACCAGATCCCCGCGCACCAGCAAGATGGGCGAAAGCGCCCGGCCGCGCTCGATCTTGCGCAGGTCAGCGGCGACGTGCGCGTTGTCGGGGGCCAGCAGTGGGAGCTGCGAGGCGCGCAGCAGGTCTTTGGCTTTCTGCGTCGTCGTGGGCGCGGCGCGCAGTCGCCCCACGATGTAGGTGACCAGCGCGTCGTCGGCGAGCAACCGCAGGTAGGCGGTGGCGGCGGGATAGTCGTGATCCTCGGGGGCGTCGAGCCATGTGGCGACCGGTCCGGTTGTGGGCATGTCGGCCATGCTAGGCGCGCCGGCTGGATCCGAGCCGTGTCTTGCGGCCAGTGCCCCCGCTGGCGCGCGCCGTGCCCCGGATCCGGTGTCGACGCGGAGCCCTCGCCGCGTCCCGGAACCGGCCGCGTCCCGGAACCGGCCGCACCCCGGAACCGGCCGCACCCCGGCATCGGCCGCACCCCGGCATCGGCGCCGCCGCGCTGCGGCCGGCGATTCTTCGGCGACCGGGTGATGGTGAGATTGGTGGATGCGCGCGGAGACAGCGGCGGTGATCGACAAGCTCGTGGAGAGCCAATTCGTCCCCTGGCTGCGGGTGATCGACGAGGCGGGACTGGACCAATGGCCGCAGGCGCCAGCGGACGCTGAGCAGGTGGTCGCGCCGTTGCGCTGGCTGCTCGACCGGGTCGGCGAGGGCCTGACCCTGACCAAGGCCGGCCATCTGCCACCAGCCGTGGTGGCGGAGACGATGGTCGCGCTGGGCAGGGACGAGCAGTGGATCGGCAAGGCCAACCGCGAGGAGCAGACCTGGCCGGTCCGGCAGCTGCGCGAATCGGCGCAGCGCCTCGGTTTGGCACGCAAGTACTCGGGCAAACTGCTGGTGACCAAGATCGGCCAGCAGGCGCGCGCGGATCCGGCTCGGCTGTGGTGGCGCCTCGCCGAGTGTCTGCCGCTCGGCCGGTCCGAGGCGGAGCGCGACGCCGGGATCCTTTACTTGCTCAACGTGGCCTCGGGCCGCCCCCGCGACCCCGGCATGCTGGCCGAGGGCCTGTCGCTGCTCGGCTGGGTCGGGCAGCGCAGCCGCGACCGGATCACGCCGGAGGCGGCGTCCGCGGCCGCCGGCGAGAGCTGGGCACTGTTCGGGCTGTTGGATCTGGTCCCGACGTTGGGCCGGGGCGACCCGGACGCGCCGGCCGATGAGCGGGCCCGCCAGCTCGCCCGAGCGGCGTTGCTCGGGGCTCCGCCGAAGTGGTGGCGGGCCGGCGGCGAACCAGCGGGCGTGAGCGCGGGGTGGTCCGTCGCGCGGGACCGGGAAGTGCGGCTGCTGATCAGCCTGCGCGGCATCGATCCGCCGATCTGGCGGCGGGTGGTCGTTCCGGAATCGATGTGGCTGCGTGAGCTGCACGCGGTGATCCAGATCGCGATGGGTTGGCAGAACTCCCACCTGCACGAGTTCGACATCGAGGGCGCGCGTTACGGCGATCCCGATCTGGCGCTCGAGTTCGGCGATATGGACCTCGCCCTGTGCGACGAGCGGCGGTTCACCGTGGGGCAGGCCGCGCACGCGGCCAGCCGGTTCGGCTACGCGTATGACTTCGGTGACGGTTGGGGGCACGAGATCAGCGTTGAGGCGGTGCTGGCGAGCGATCGCCCGCCGGTGTCGCGGCTGCTCGCTGGCGAGCGGGCCTGCCCGCCGGAGGACTGCGGGGGCGTCGGCGGATACGAGGAACTGCTCGCGGCGCTGGCCGACCCCGCGCATGAGGAGCACGAGAGCATGCTCGAGTGGACCGGCGGTGGCTTCGACCCGGAGCGCTTCGATCTGGTTGGGACCGGCGCTGACCTGGCGGTGTGGGACCGCGTCGCGCGGCGGCGGCGGCGATGAGCCCGTCCGCGCGGGTCTGGCCCGACCCGCCGCCGCACCCGTCCGGCGCCCAGCCGCCGGACCTCCCGGCCGAGCTCGTGCCCGCGCACGTGGCCGTGGTGATGGATGGCAACGGCCGCTGGGCGCAGCAGCGCGGTCTGCCCCGCACCGAGGGCCACCGGGCCGGTGAAGCGGCGCTGATGGATGTGCTGTACGGGGCGATGCAGCTCGGTGTCGGCACCGTGTCGGCGTACGCGTTCTCGACCGAGAACTGGCGTCGCTCGCCGGAGGAAGTCCGCTTTCTCATGGGCTTCAACAAGGACGTGATCCGCCGCCGCCGCGACGAGCTGACCGAGCTGGGGGTGCGCATCCGCTGGGCCGGCCGCCGCCCTCGCCTGTGGCGGTCGGTGATCGATCAGCTCGTGGACGCCGAGGAGCACACCCGCGACAACGACCGGCTCACCTTGCAGTTCTGCGTCAACTACGGCGGCCGGGCCGAGCTGGTGGACGCCACCCGCGCCATCGCCCGGCGCGTCGCGGCCGGCGAGCTGAGCCCGGCGAAGATCGACGAGCGGATGATCGGCGCACACCTGTACCACCCGGACCTGGCCGATGTGGACCTGTTCATCCGGGTGTCCGGGGAGCAGCGGACCTCGAACTTCCTGCTCTGGCAGGCCGCGTACGCCGAGCTGGTGTTCACCGACACGCTCTGGCCGGACTTCGACCGCCGGCACCTGTGGCAGGCGTGCGCGCAGTACGCCGCGCGGGACCGCCGCTTCGGCACGGCTGGCCCCGTCGCCCCGCCGCCGTGACGGTGTGACCGGGCCAGCCAGCGAGGCCTGGGCCGATCGGGGGCAGCCTGTGCCGATCAGGGGCATCGGGCCAGGGGCATCGGGCCGCTGACTCGGGCTTGTGCTCAGGCCGCTTAGGGCCGCGCCGACGTCGGTCCGGACAGCTCCAGCCACATGTCGCGGTGCGGCATGCCGATGTGCTGGTAGACCGCGCCGTGCGCCAGCCAGCCGTGGTGCTCGTAGAACGGCACCGCGACCAACCGGGCCTGGCACCACGCCAGCGGCGCCCCGGCCGCGGTGAGGTGTTCGGCGACGGCCGTCAGCACGGCGCCCCCGATCCCCTGGCCGCGGCAGGCCGGTTGGGTCGCCATCTGCCGCATTTGCCAAGCGCCGGCGCGCTCCGGCTGCCACGGGCACGGCGCCGGGAACACGAAGCAGGTGCTCAGCGCTTCTCCGGTCGGCGACAGCGCGGCGAAATGCACCGCGTCGGGCACGTCATCGCCGGGCAGCGGGTCATTCGGGGACAGCTCCGGGCGCAGCACCGCGCGCCGCAGCGCGCGCGTCAACGCCTGATCGACCACGCCTATTTCCACGGTGGAAAAGGCTAGCGCGGCAAAGCCGCCAAAGGCTGAGGACGGTTCGCTCGTGGCGTTCGGGCGCGGCGCGCGCCGGGTCGCGCCCGGCCGACACGTGCCCAGCGGTGACGGCTCAGCCGGAGAACGGCCTCGCGGCCACCACGGTCACCCGCATGGTCCGGCCGGTCGGCGTCTCGTAGCTGACGGTGTCGCCCTCACGGGCGCCGGTGAGCGCCCGGCCCAACGGAGAAGCGGCCGAGTAGACGGCCAGATCGGTGGTCGCCGACTCCTCGCGGGAACCGATCAGGAACGTCTCGGTGTCATCGTCGCCATCGAAGCGGATGGTCACCACCATGCCGGGCCCTGCCGTGCCGTCGTTGGCCGGGGCCTCGCCGACCTTGGCGGTGCGCAGCAGTTGCTGCAGCTTGACGATCCGCGCCTCCTGCTTGCCCTGCTCCTCGCGGGCGGCGTGGTAGCCGCCGTTCTCGCGCAGGTCGCCCTCCTCGCGCCGGGCGTTGATCTCCCGCGCCAGCGCCGGGCGGTGCGCGATCAGGTCCGCCAGCTCCTGGGAGAGCCGGTCGAACGCGTCCTGGGTCAGCCAGGTGGCGGCCGCGGTGGGGCTGGCGTTGACGGCGGTCGGGGACACGGGAGGCTCCTAGTCGGTGCGACAGGTAATCGGTGGAACAGGGTGAAACGTTGAACCTACAAGTCTACCGGGCCGACGCGCGGATGTCCCGGTCCCGGTCTCCTCGGCTCCCGTGGGAGCGGCTCAGAGCCAGTTCCGGCCCCGCGCGACGATGGGATGCGGCAGCGGAGGATGGATGGTCGCGTTCACCGAGGCGCGTCGGCGACAATGGTCGCCGTGACTGATGCCCCGCTGCGGCTGATGGCCGTGCACGCCCACCCCGACGATGAGTCCAGCAAAGGCGCCGCCGCTGCGGCGCGCTACGTCGACGAGGGCGTCGACGTGCTGGTCGTCACCTGCACTGGGGGGGAACGCGGCAGCATCCTCAACCCGGCGTTGGCCGGGCGGCCGGAGGTCGAGGCGAACATCGCCGAGATCCGTCGTGACGAGATGGCCTGGGCGCGGTCGATCCTCGGGGTGCGCCAGGAGTGGCTCGGGTTCATGGACTCCGGATTCCCCGAGGGGGACCCGCCACCGCCGCTGCCGCCGGGGTGCTTCGGGTCGATCCCGGTGGCCGAGGGCGCGCGGGCGCTGGTGCGGGTGATCCGCGCCTTCCGCCCGCAGGTGATCACCACCTACGACGAGCAGGGCGGCTATCCGCACCCCGACCACGTGATGACCCACAAGATCACGATGGCGGCGTTCGAGGCCGCGCCGGACCCGAGCGCGTACCCGCAAGAAGGCGCGCCGTGGCAGCCGCTGAAGCTGTACTACAACGTCGGCTTCAGCCCGCAGCGGACGGCAGCGCTGCACCAAGCGATGCTCGCGCACGGGTTGGCGTCGCCGTACCAGGACGCGGCCTCCCGCGCGTCCCGGCGGCCCGAGCCGCGACGGGAGCCGACCATCACCACCCGGGTGCCGTGCGCCGACTGGTTCCCCCGGCGCGACGCCGCGCTGAAGGCCCACGCGACGCAGGTGGACCCGAACGGCGGATTCTTCCGCGTGCCGTTAGACATCCAGCGCGAGGCCTGGCCCACCGAGGACTTCGAGCTGGTGCGCGCCCTAGTGCCCACCGCACTGCCGGAGGACGATCTGTTCGCCGGGGTGCGCGAGACGGTCGGCTGATTCTGTCCGCTGGCCCGGCGCCGGTGAGCGCCGCAGACCCGAGGTACGAAGATTTCGTCATGGCAGTTGACCGCGATGGGGCACATGACGGGTCCGACCAACTCGTCGAAGGGAACACCGGGCCGAACGCGCCGCGCCGCTCGGCTGCTGAGTGGGCGAGCATCGGGTTCCCGCTGCTCGCGCTCGCCACGCTTGCGGTGGTCTGGGGACGGACGCCTCCTGTCGCGATCGAAATCATCATCGTCATCCCGCTCGCCGGGGCGGTGCTCGCCGCCGTGCACCACGCCGAGGTGGTGGCGCATCGGGTGGGCGAGCCGTTCGGCTCGCTGATCCTCGCTGTCGCGGTCACCTTGATCGAAGTCGGGCTGATCGTGTCGCTGATGGTCTCCGGCGGCGACGACACCTCCTCGCTGGCCCGGGACACCGTGTTCGCCGCAGTGATGATCACCTCCAACGGCATCTTTGGGTTGACCTTGCTGATCGGCGCGCTGCGCCAGCGGGTGGCGGTGTTCAATCCCGAGGGGACCGGGGCCGCGCTGAGCACCGTGGTGACGCTCACCACGGTGAGCCTGGTGCTGCCGGCCTTCACCCGGTCCGAGCCCGGCCCGGTGTTCTCCGCCTCGCAGCTGGTGTTCGCCGCGCTCGCCTCGTTGGCGCTGTATGTGGTGTTCGTGGTGGTGCAGAACGTCCGCCACGTCGAGTACTTCCTGCCGCCCGACGACGCCGACCCGGTCGCCGGCGAAGCCGAGGACCGAAGCGGGTTCGCGCCGCACCCGTCCGGCCGGACCGCGCTCGCGAGCCTGGGACTGCTGCTGGCGGCGTTGGTCGGCGTGGTCGGGCTGGCCAAGGTTGAGTCCCATCCGATCGAGTCGGCGGTGCGGTCCATGGGGTTCCCACCCGCCTTCGTCGGCGTGATCATCGCGGTGCTGGTGCTCGCGCCGGAGACGCTCGCCGCCGCGCGCCACGCGCTGCGCGACCGGGTGCAGATCGGGGTCAACCTCGCCCTCGGCTCGGCGATCGCCAGCGTGGGCCTGACCATCCCCGCCATCGCGTTCGCCTCGATTTGGCTGTCCGGGCCGTTGACGCTGGGGTTGGGCGGGCTGCAGATCGCCCTGCTGGCGTTGACCGCCGGCGTCGGCGTGCTCACCGTGATGCCAGGCCGCGCGACCTTGATGCAAGCGAGCGTGCACCTTTGGATATGCGCGGCGTTCGTGCTGCTGGCCGCCAAGCCATAGGCCGCGCGCCCGGCCGCTGAGCCGTGGTCAACGCGCCCAGCGGCCGAGCCGAGTAGACGCGCCCGGCCGCCGGGTATGGGTTGGAGCGCCGCCCCGTCACAGTTGGGCGGGCGCCTCCTGGGTCTCGCGCAGCCAGGCGACGACCTCGTCCGGGTGGCGCGGCAGGCCGGCGGACAGGTTCACCGGGGCGCCCTCGGTGGTCCAGATGTCGTCCTCGATGCGCACCGCGATGCCGCGCAGCTCGGGCGGCACGGTGCGGTCATTGACTTGGAAGTAGAGCCCCGGCTCGACGGTCAGCACGTGCCCGGCCGCCAGTTTGCCGTCGCGGTAGGTCTCATCGCGGGCTTTCGCGCAGTCGTGCACGTCGATGCCCAGCATGTGCGACACGCCGTGCAGGGTGTAGCGGCGGTGCAGGCCCGCGCCCGGCGCCTCCGGGTTGTCGGCGCACGAGACGTCGGCGGTGACCGGGAGGATGCCCCACGAGTGCAGGTGGTCGGCGAGCACCCAGGTGGCAGCCCGGTGCGCGGCCAGGAAGTCCGCGCCCGCCTTGACCTCGGCGATGCCCGCCTCCTGCGCCTCGTACACCGCCCGATAGACGCGCAGCTGGTCGGGGGTGTACGCGCCGGACACCGGCATGGTCCGGGTCACATCGGCGGTGTACAGCTCGTCGGTCTCCACGCCCATGTCGGCCAGCAGCAGGGCGCCCGGCGCGACCGCGTTGTGGTTGCGCATCCAGTGCAACACGGTGCCGTCCCGGCCGGCGCCGACGATCGAGGTGTAGCCGACGTCGTTGCCCTCCAACCGCGCCCGCCGCCAGAACGTGCCCTCCAGCCAGCGCTCGCCGCGCAAGTCGGTCCGTCCGACGACGTTGGGAAGCTCGCGCGCCACGTCCGCGAAGCCGCGCGCGGTGGCCGCGCAGGCGTCCCGCAACCGGTCGATCTCCCAGCTGTCTTTGGCCAGGCGCAACTCGTCGAGAGTTTGCGCCAGCTCGGTGTCGCGCGACTGCGGCAGGAGCGTGTCGACGGCCGAGTCGAATCCGCGCAGCACCGCCACCGGGGCGTCGCGCCACGGCCACAGCGCGGCGCCGAGCTCGCCCAGTCCGCGCGTCGGCAGACCGAGGAGGTCCTCGGTCTCGCGCGCGGTCGGCACGTTGCCCACCCACAGCGCGCCGTGCTTGCGGCTGAGGAAATAGTTCGGCTCGCCGGGGCCGGCGTACTCGCGCACGTACAGCGTCGCGTCGTGGCCGGCGCCGATGGGCGTCATCACCAGCACCGCGTCGGCGACCGTCTCCCCGGTCAGCCAGGTGAAGGACCCGGCCGCGCGGAAGGCGTACTCGGTGTCGTTGGCGCGCACCTTGAGGTTGCCGGCCGGTACGACGATCAACTGGTGGGGGAACTTCGCCGAGAGCGCGGCGCGCCGCGCGGCCGCGCGCGGCGCGACATCGGCGCGGGCCGGGTGCGGCATCGGCGGCGCGGGATCCCAATCCCGCGCGATCGCCGCGCGCAGCTGCGCGGACATCGGGATGTCGTAGGAGGTTTGGTCGCTCGGGGGGGCCGCGGTGACTTCGCTGTCACGCTGTTCGCTCATTCTGCCGAGTGTAGAAGGGCCACCGCCGGTGAGCTGGGCGGGATGACCCATTGGGATCGTTGCCTTGAAATTAGGCCAAAGCGGATTCCGCTTGCGCGCGCGTGAGGGACACGATCATCACAACTGACGGCGAGTCGGTGAGATGACGGCGCTCATCGGCTAGTGTCGGATGAATGCGACGGTCCCACGCACTGCGCGCCGCTGTCACTGCGGCTATTGTCGCGCTGGTCCTGGTTGCCGGGGTGTCCAACCAGTGGGTGTCCCGGACGATCTCGCGCGATGCGACTTTCAATAATCAAGCCCCGCTGCGACCGCTGCGTGACGCGGTGGTCGCGCTGGCCTGGCGGTTCACCCCGGTCAACGGGGCGACCGACGCCTGGCTGGGCGCGTTGATCGGCGATGTGGTGCTGATCATCCTAACCTTCCTGCTGGTGTTCGTGGCGGTGGCCGCGATGCGACGGCCCGCGCCGTTCTTCGCCACCTGGCTGATCACCTGGGCGATGGTCGGGTTCGCCGCCGCCATCGGGTCGGTGGTCGCCTTCGTGATCGCCTACCCGGACTTGACGCTGCCGGCGACGGCCACGGGTTGGCGGTTCTGGGACGCCCTCAGCTTCGGCCCGACCGGGTCAGTGGCGGTGTTCGGCGGGATCAGCGGGTTGATTGCCGGGTTGGGCGCCGCCCTCGCCGCGCGCACCGCCGGCGAGCTCTCCAGCGAGGAGCCGGTGGCGTCCAAGGTCGAGCCGGAACCGGAGCCGGAGCCGGAGGTGATGCCGCCTCCGCCGCCACCCTGGTACGGGGAGACGACGGAGATCCCGAACGCGGGCAGCGCCTTCGATATCCCCGCCGCGCATGTCCCATCCGGGGCGCATGGCGCCACTGGCACGCAGCCCTTGCCGCTGGTCCCAGATTTCCCTTGGCCGTCGCTGACGCCGCCGCCGTGGCCGCCGGAGGACCGCGGCGCGCGCGCCGATGACACCCAGCAGTTCGTGCGGATTCGCGACTTGCCCCCGGACCTGACGCTGCATCGGCACGCCCAAGACCCGACTGACGACGCAGACGAGGTGGGGACCGGAGCGCAAGACCGCGCGGATCCCGAAACGCCGGCTCGCCCGGGGGCACACTCGGCGGCGCAGCCCGAGGACGAGTCGCCGCCCGGCCCGGCGCGGGAAGCGCATCCCGCGTCCACTGCGCCGGAGGCATACCCATCGGCCGCTGTGCCGGACGCGTACCGATCTGCTTCGGGTGCGGAGGCGTATCCGCCGACCCCCGCGCCGGAGGCGCGCCGACCAGATGAGTCGGGGGCGCCCGCCAGCTGGTCCACGCCGGAACCCAATCCGTATCCGCACGCCCAACCAGGCATGCCAGGGGGCTACGCGGCACCGGTCGCGGGCCCCTACTCGGTCCAGTCGGGGACCGCTCCGAGCTATGCCGCCGCGCCCTCCGGCCCGTACCCCGCGCCCCAACCGTGGTCCCCAAGCGCATACTCCGCGCCCGTGCCCGATCCGCGCGCGGCAGGCCATTCCGGCGGATACGCCGCCGCGCCCCCCGGCCCGTACACCCCCCAGGGCGGGCCGCCCGGATACGTCGCCGCGATGCCGGCCGGCGCGCCCGGGACCGCCGAGGGCGCTCCGCAGACACCGCTGGGCACCGCGGTTCCCCCGGAAGCCAGGCCGGGTGCCGACGGAAACGACCCCGCGCTGCCACCACCGGCGGTGCCGCCCACTGACCCGCGCGAGTGAGCCTGGCCCCTGGGCGTGATCAGATGCTGGAACGGTCCGGGTCGCTCGGCGAGCTGAGCCGGATTGGGCGTGGTGAAACGCCCCGTTGGCCTTAGGCTTGAGGGATGCATCTATCCGCGTTGCTCGGACAATCGTTGGCGGCCGGTTCCGGTGAGCCGGTCGCCAAAGTGGACGACGTGATCGTGAGGTTGCGCGGTGAGCAATACCCGTTGGTCACCGGGCTCGTCGGCCGGCTGTCCCGCCGCCAGGTGTTCGTGCCGGCCGCCAAGATCGCGGACTGGGACGCCCGGCCGGTGACCTTGACCGGAGCCACCCTGAGCTTGCGCGCTTTCGAACGGCGCGACGGCGAGGTGCTGCTGCGCACCGACATCCTCGGGCATCGGCTGATCGATGTGGCCGAAGCTGAGCTGGTGCAAGCCTTCGACGTCGAGCTAGACGTCACCGACGAGGGATTGGTGGTGTCCTGTTTGGACACCCGCCGCCCGCCCCGGTTGTTTGGGCTGCTGCGGCGCGGGGCCGGGCACCCCAGCCGGGACTGGAAGGCGTTCGAGCCGCTGATCGGGCACACTCCCAGCGCGCTGGCGCGCGGCGTGTTCGGCCGGGTGCGCCGGTTGAAGCCGGCGCAGATCGCCGACCTGCTGGAGGATGCCGACCGCGACGAGGGCGAAGAGATCCTGCATCAGGTGCACGCCGACCCAGAGCTGGAGGCCGACGTTTTCGAGGAGCTGGACCCGGAGCTGGCGACCCGGCTGTTCGCCGGCCGCAGCGACGCCGAGGTGGCGCAGATCCTCGGCCGGATGCGCGCCGATGACGCCGCCGACGCCCTGGCGGACCTGCCGCAGCGGCGCCGCCAGGCGCTGTTGGACGCGCTGCCGATCGGGCAGCGGACCAAAGTGGTCACCCTGTTGGGCTACAACCCGAGCAGCGCCGGCGGCCTGATGAACGTGGACATTCTCACCGTTGGCACCGCCGTCAGCGTGGACGCGGCGGTGGACGCGGTGAGCGCCGCGCGGGCGCTGCAGCCCGAGGCGCTGAACTCAGTGCACGTGGTGGACGCCGAGGGCCGCCTGCACGGGGTGGTGGCGCTGGTGAAGCTGTTGCAGGCCGCCGCCGCGACGCCGCTGGCCGAGTTGCTCGATGAGGACCCGGTCCGGGTCGCTCCGGGCACGGATGTGGTTGATGTCGCGTTGCTCATGGCGGACTACAACCTGATCACCGTCCCCGTGGTGGACGATGACGACCGCCTGTTGGGCGTGATCACCGTCGACGACGTGTTGGAGGCGACCATCCCCGAGGACTGGCGCCGCCGCGAGCCGCCGGCTCGTCCCGAGCCAGCGGAGGACGCCGCCGCGGGTCGCGGCGAGTGAGCCGCGCGTCGGGCGCACCGAGTTGCCCCGCCGACCCCGCCGGACGGTAGGCTCTAGCCGATTCTCCGAGCGCGACCTAAGGGGGTGAGGCTCGTGGATACGAGCGGTCCCAGTAGACCTCCTTTATCCCTTTTGCGCCTTGTCCTCTTGCGCTCGCGTTCGGCTGACCTGAACGGTTAGTCCGGTCGGTTGTGGCTCCGGCGGGTTGGGCGCTACCCGCCTTGCGTGATTAGGAGCCGCTGATGAGTGCGCGACCGAAAAACGAGCGCGTCGCCAAGCGAGCCAACCCGAGCCGTGCCGACACCCCGATCGATGACGCGCCGCGGGCGCGATTGGCCGCGCCCGCGGCGGTGCTGGACAGCGCCCATGTCGGCGACATCCATGGGGCGCTGGGGACGATCCGCCTCGGTGATGTCGGCGACCGGCGCAGCGTCAAGCAACGGTTGCTGACCCTGGCCGCGATCCTCGGCCCGGGGCTGATCGTGATGGTGGGCGACAACGACGCCGGCGGGGTGGCGACCTACGCCCAGGCCGGCCAGGACTACGGCTATTCCCTGCTCTGGGTGCTGCTGCTGCTGGTGCCGGTGCTGATCGTCAACCAGGAGATGGTGGTCCGGCTGGGGGCGGTCACCGGGGTCGGCCACGCCCGGCTGATCATTGAGCGCTTCGGCCGGGGCTGGGGCTGGTTCAGCGTCGGGGACTTGTTCGTGCTGAACTTCCTGACCATCGCCACCGAGTTCATCGGCGTCAGCCTGGCCGCCGCCTACATCGGCCTGTCGCGGTATCTCGTGGTGCCGCTGGCGGCCGTCGCGCTGATCGGCATGACCGTGTCCGGGTCGTTCTCGCGCTGGGAGCGGGCGATGTTCGTGTTCATCGCGATCAGCCTGCTGCAGATACCGATGTTGTTCATGTCGCACCCGAACTGGGCGCAAGCCGGCAGACACTTCGTGGTGCCGGGCATCACCGGCGGGGTCAGCGGCGACGCGGTGCTGCTGATCATCGCGATCGTCGGCACCACGGTCGCCCCGTGGCAGCTGTTCTTCCAACAGTCCAACATCATCGACAAGCGGATAACCCCGCGCTTCATCGGCTACGAGCGCGCCGACACCATGCTCGGGTCGATTGTGGTCGTGGTGGGCGCGGCGGCGCTGATGATCACCGCCGCCTACGCGGCGACGGCGGCGGGCGCGGGGAAGTTCACCGACGCCCTCGGCGTGGCGCATCTGCTGCAATCGCACAGCAGCGTGCTGGGCGCCATCTTCGCGATCGTGCTGCTCGACGCCTCGATCGTCGGGGCGGCGGCGGTGACGCTGTCCACCTCCTACGCGTTCGGTGACGTGTTCGGCATGCGGCACTCGCTGCACCGCAGCTGGCGGGACGCGAAGAAGTTCTACGCCAGCTACGTCGGGCTGGTCGCGGCGGCGGCCGGGATCGTGCTGATCCCCGGCGCCCCGCTCGGCCTGATCACCACCAGCGTGCAGGCGCTGGCGGGGTTGCTGCTGCCCAGCGCCAGCGTGTTCCTGCTGCTGCTGTGCAACGACCGCGAGGTGCTCGGGCCGTGGGTGAACCGCCGCTGGCTCAACATCGTCGCGTCGGTGATCATCGCGGTGCTGCTGCTGCTCTCGGCGATCTTGATGGCGGACACCATGTTCCCCTCCATCAACGTGCCGGTCGTGTCGGTCTGGCTGGCCGGGGTGGTCTTCGTCGGGGGCGGGATCGCCTGGTTCGCGCTGTATCTGATCGGCAAGCGTCGGCCGGCCGCGCCCGCCGTCGCCGAGCCGGAGTGGACCGAGCAAGACAAGGCGACTTGGCGGATGCCGCAGCTGGCGCTGCTCAAGCCGGTCTCCTGGTCGCCCGGGATCAAGCTCGCCATGCTCTCGTTGTGGGGCTATCTCATCCTGTCCGCGGTGCTGCTGGTGGTCAAGGCGATCCAACTGGCCGGCGGATGAGCCTTCGACGCGCCTTGGTGGCGACCGGATCCGCGCCCGCCCGCCGCTGCGGCGCGGCGCTCACG
>WQZC01000034.1 GCA_009780925.1 Actinomycetes bacterium
AGTGGTAAAGGTCAAGGTGGTGGACCGCACCGCGCTGATCTTGGACATCTTCGCCCAGCACGCCCGCTCCCGCGAGGGCAAGGCGCAGGTGGAACTGGCCCAGCTGCAATACCTGCTGCCCCGGCTGCGCGGCTGGGGCGAGTCGCTGTCCCGGCAGGTGGGCGGACGCGCCGCCGGTGGCGTCGGGATCGGCGGTCGCGGCCCCGGCGAGACCAAGATCGAGATCGACCGGCGACGGATCAACTCGCGGATGGCCAAGCTGCGCCGCGAGATCGCGTCGATGAAAACCGCCCGGGATGTCAAGCGGGCCAGTCGAAAGGCGAACGCGGTGCCCGCCGTGGTGCTCGCCGGGTACACCAACGCCGGCAAGTCCTCACTGCTCAACCAGCTCACCGATGCCGGGGTGCTGGTGGACAACGCGCTGTTCGCCACCCTGGACCCGACGGTGCGTCGCTGCCAGGGCGAGGACGGGCGGGAGTACACGCTGACCGACACGGTCGGGTTCGTCCGCCATCTGCCGCACCAGCTCGTCGAGGCGTTCCGCTCCACCCTGGAAGAGGTGGCCGAAGCGGACTTGATGCTGCACGTCGTGGACGCCGCGGACGCCGACCCCGGGGCGCAGATCGCCGCCGTGCGCGCGGTGCTCGCCGACATCGACGCGCTCGACGTGCCGGAGCAGATCGTCTTCAACAAGATCGACGCCGCTGAGCCGGAAACGCTGTTGGCGCTGCGGCGGCTGGCCCCGGACGTGGTGTTCGTCTCGGCTCGCGATGGCGCCGGGCTGGCCGAGCTGCGGGCCGCGCTCGAAGCCCGGTTGCCCCGCCCGGGGGTCACCCTCACCGCGCTGCTGCCCTACCACCGGGGGGACCTGCTGGCCCGGGTGCACCGGTCCGGGGAGGTGCTGTCCGCCGAGCACACCGCCGACGGGACGCTGCTGCGCGCGCGTGTGGGCAGCGACCTCGCCGGACTGCTGCGGGAGTACGCGTGCGGGTAGACTCGCATGGACCGAGTCGTCGCCCAGGAGGGCCTGAAAGATGATCAAGGATCTGTTCGACCCAGGGCACCTGGCCGTTCTAGTGATCGTCCTGGTGGTGCTGTTCTTCGGATGGAAACAGTTGCCCGACATGGCCCGCTCGGCCGGGCGGTCGCTGCGCATCTTCAAGACTGAGGTGAAGGCGCTCAACACCGACGACGAGGCCAAAGGCAAGGCGGGCGAGACCACCGCTGCCAAGTCAGAGGCCGACGTGGCCACCAAAGCCGAGGCCAAGGCGGACAGCGCGAGCTCGTCGACCGACTAGGCGGTTGGTTGGGCCGCTCGATCGAGCTGTTTGATTCTGATCGGGGCCGCCGGCCCGGGCGGCGGTGCGCGCCGCAATCGCGGCGCCCCCGTTGATCGCTGACGGCGATCGCTATCCGTTGTTGGCTCCGCCATGTTGAGCGGCATGGTGCGCGGCCGTTGGCGTTGGGCGCTGGCGGTGACCGCCAGCGGTTGTTGGTGGTCGGCGCGGTAGCGTCTGATCGATATGGACCGATTTTTGTTGACCGCCCGCTTCCCGCTGGGCGAGCCACGGCGAGTCCCACGCGGACGAACCACCGCTCGGGTCGGCCACCGATGACCAGCCCGGTCGGCGCCGTGCGGATCTTTGAAGCCGGCCCGTCGCCGGATGGCTGGGCACTGGTGGTGCATGGCGGCGCGGGCGCGCGGATCACCGAACTGAGCGAACAGGCCCGGCGCGCGCACGCCGGCGGGCTCACCGGCGCGTATCGGGCCGGCGCCGCGCTGCTCGCGGCCGGTGGCGACGCGTTGGACGCGGTGTGCGCCGCCGTGCGCGTGCTGGAAGACGATCCGTTGTTCAACGCCGGGCGGGGCGCGGTGCTGACTGACGCGGGCACCGCCGAGCTCGACGCCTGCGTGATGACCGGTGACGGCCGGGCGGGCGCGGTGACGGTCTGCCGGTTCGCGCGCAACCCGGTGTTCGCGGCCCGCCACGTGTGGCAGGAGAACCGCGCGGTGCTACTGGCCGATCCGAGTGAGGAGCGCCTCGCCGGTTGGGGCCTGGAAACTGTGTCGCCGGAGCACTTCGTCACCGCCGAGCGGCAGGCGCAATGGCGCGCGGCGCGGACCGATGCGGCGCGAGACAGCGCGGCGGGGGACGGAGCGGCGCCGGATGGCGCTGTGCCGGACGGAGCGGCGGGGAGCGGCGTGGCAGGGGGCTCGTCGCACGGGTCATTCGGCACCGTGGGCGCGGTGGCGCTGGACGCGGCCGGGCATCTGGCGGCGGCCACCTCGACCGGCGGCCGGGACGGCCAGGCGGTGGGCCGGGTCGGCGATACCCCGATCGTCGGCGCCGGCACCTACGCGCGCGACGGCCTGGCCGCGGTCTCCGGCACGGGCGAGGGCGAGGCCTTCATGCGCGGCGTGGTCGCCTACGACGTGGCCGCCCGGATCCGCTACCTCGGCGTTTCGCTCGCCGATGCGGTGCGCGCGACGATCGAGCAGGAGCTGACCGCGCGGCAGGCCAGTGGCGGGCTGATCGCGGTCGCCGCCGACGGGTCGGCGGTGGTGGCGCACAACTCCCCGGCGATGTTCGCCGCGTTCCACGATGGCGCCCAGCTGGTGATCCGCACCTGACCGAGTCCTGAGCGCCGAGCGCTCCAGAACGATCCCCAACGACCATTCCCAACAACGATTCCCACAGAACGATTCGCCCCAGATCGCCCCGCAGGAGGAGCAACCCGATGCCAACCGATCGCGCCGACCCATCAGCCGACCTGCCCGCGAGCGCCGAGCGATCCGACCAACTATCCGCCCAACGATCCGCCCGAGCCGCGTCCCCCGAATCGGCGCGTCTCGCCGAGCTGGGCGAGCGGTACTTCGCCACCCAGCACCGCCACGACCCGTTCAACGCCACGCTGCTGGGCTTGACCGACTTCGATGACCGCTGCGGGGATCCGTCGCGGGCCGCCAGCGCGGAGGCCGCGGACCGATTCGACGCCATTGGCGCGGAACTCGCCGGCTTCGACCTCGCGGCGCTGGACGAGGCCGCCCAGGTCGACCACAGCGTGCTGACCGCGCTGGCCCGCGGGGCCGGGGGCGATGCCCGGCACAGCCTGTGGGCGGCCAACGCGTCCGGGCAGCCCTACATCAGCCGGCAGGGGCTGGTGTTCCAAGCCATCCCGGCGATGCGGATCACGGACTCGGCGAGCGCGGATCGGTACACGGCCCGCCTCGCCGGGCTGGCTGGATTCTTCGCCGCGCTCGGCCAGCGCTACGCCGACGAGGCGGCGGCCGGCCGGGTGCCCACCGCGATGGGGGTGCGGGCGGCCATCGACCAGCTGACCGGGTATCTGGCGGTCGACCTGGACCGGGACGCGCTCGCGGCGCCCGCGGCGGATGGCGATCCGAAGCTGCGCGCGTGGGCGCGGGCGGAGCTGGCGGACTCGGTGCGTCCGGCGATGGCCCGGCTGGCGGACCGTCTGCGCGCTGATTTGCTGCCCGTGGCGCGCCCGGACGATCGGATCGGCATCGGGTTCATTCCCGGCGGCGAGGAGGGCTACGCGGCGGCTGTGGCGCGCAACACCACCACCGCGTTGACGCCCCCGCAGATCCACCAGATCGGCCTCGACGCATTGGCAGAGTTGGCTCCGCGCTGGAGCGAGATCGGCCGGCGGGTGTTCGGGGACGGCGACTTCGCGGCCGTCACCGGTCGGCTGCGCACCGACCCGGCGCTACGGTTTCGCACCAGCGCGCAGATTGTGGCGGCGGTGGCTGACGCGCTGGCGCGCGCCCAGGCGGCGACGCCCGACTGGTTCCCGGATCGCCAGCTGTCCGGCTGCGTCATCGAGGAGATCAACCCGATCGACGCCCGCAACGGGGCGATGGCCTACTACCGTCCGCCAACGGTTGACGGGAGCCGCCCCGGCGCGCACTGCGTGTTGACCGCCGAGCCGGGGGAGCGGTTCCGCTTCGAGTACGAGGCGCTGGCGTTCCACGAGTCGGTGCCCGGGCACCATCTCCAGCTGGCCACCGCGCAGCAGCTCGACCTGCCGCGCTACCGGCGGCACCTGGACGTCGAGGCGTGCAGCTTCAACGAGGGATGGGGGCTGTACGCGGAGGCGCTGGCCGAGGAGATGGGTCTGTACAGCGGGGATCTGGCGCTGCTGGGCATGCTGTCGTTCGCCGCGCTGCGCGCCTGCCGGCTGGTGATCGACACCGGCATCCATCACTACGGCTGGTCCCGACAACAGGGCATCGACTTCATGTGGGAGCACACCGCGACGCCCCGGGAGAACGTCGAGGCCGAAGTCGACCGTTACATCTGCTGGCCCGGACAGGCGCTGGCCTACCAGATCGGCAAGCGGGAGATCGTGCGATTGCGCGAGCAGGCGCGCCGCGCGCTGGGCGCACGATTCGACGTGCGCGCGTTCCACGGTGTGGTGCTGGGCAGCGGCGCGCTGCCGTTGTCCACCCTGGAGCGCGTCGTCACCGGCTGGATCGCCGAGACCACTGGGGCTGCTGCGCCCGCCGGGGACCGCTAGCGCCGCCGGGGTTGCTGGTCGGCAGCGCCGAGCGCGCGTTCGGCCAGCAGAGCGGTGGCGGTCGCTGGGGCTTTCGGCGCGGGGGATCGCTGGTGGCGCGGGCGGGCCGCCTGCGGCTTGGCGCCCACCCACGCCTCAGATCTTGCGCAGCACCGACACGACCTTGCCGAGCATGGTGGCGTTGCTCCCCGGGATCGGGGAGTACGCCGGATTGTGCGGCATGAGCCAGACCTCACCGTCGCGGCGGCGCAAGGTCTTCACGGTCGCCTCGCCGTCGATCATCGCGGCCACCATGTCGCCGTTTTCGGCCGCCTGCTGCTGGCGGATGACCACCCAGTCGCCGTCCGCGATGGCTGCCTCGATCATGGAATCGCCCTTGACTTTCAGCAGGAACAGCGTGCCTTCCCCGACCAGCTCACGGGGCAGCGGGAAGACGTCCTCGATGACTTCCTCGGCGAGGATCGGACTGCCGGCGGCGATGCGGCCGACGACCGGCACGAACACCGGGGCAGGGGTGTCCGCCGGTCGCGCCGACGCCTGGTCCGGGTCGGCGCGACCGGCGGCCTGCTCGGCGGCACCGGCCTGGCGCGCCTCAGCCAACTGCGCGTCGGCCACCCGCGCGTCGGCAGTGCGCACATCGACGGCCCGGGGCAGGCGTGGGTCGCGGCGCAGGTAGCCCTTCCCCTCAAGCACCTTGAGCTGGTAGGCGACGCTTGAGGTCGAAGCCAAGCCGGTCGCCTCACAGATCTCGCGGATGCTCGGCGGATAGCCGTTGCGCACCACCGAATCGCGGATCACGTCGAGCACGGCGCGTTGCCGGGCGGTCAAGCCGTCGCCGGTTCGCTTGGTCGAAATATCGGTGACCGGCCGTTGGGGGGTCTGCTGACGTGGCACGGGGTACTCCATCTCCTCGGAACTTGGCATTGACGCTAGCCGGTCTCGCGACGGAAATCAAACATACGTTCGAGCAACACGCCGGGCGGTGCTGGATTCTTGTCAGGGGTTCGTGGTAGACCTGTCCGCACAGGCGTTCGATAGAACGTTCGTTCGAGCAGACGAGGCTGGGCCGAGGGTCGGCTGGAGCCAGGAAGGAGGCGGTGATGTCCACCGCGTTGCGGCTGCCGCCAGTGGGTCGGATCCCTTCGCAGGCGCGCTCGCGCCGAGCCAACGGCGCGGTCGCCGGACGGGGCGCGGTCGTCGGACCTTGCCCGGCCATGCCTCCGGCCGCAGCCGGCGACGGTGTGGTGCTGGTGTTCCCGGTGGCGCGACGCGCTGCCGCAGTGGCGGGGCGGTCGCCGGCCGCGGCGACGGCGCGGCGGGGCGCGGCGCCGAGTGTGCGCGCGCTCGGCGCGCCCAAGGCAGCGGATGGCACGGCAGCGGATGCCAAGACGGTCGCTGCGCTGCGGGCGGCGCCGGCAGCGCTGGAGCCCGTGGCGCTGGTGCCCGGGGCGGCGGCGGGCGGGATCGTCATGCCGCGGGTCGTGGCAACCCCGGGCGTGGTTGCCGCGGCGCCGGCCGGGGTTGAGCGGCGCGTGGGTCGCCGCGCGGGGGAGCCGGCGCTCGGTCGACAAAGCGCCGGGTCAGTGGTCGATCTGCCGGCCGGCGGGTCGGTCATCGAGCACTCCGCCGCTGCGCCCGCCGCCGCGTCCGCCGCCGCCACCGTTGCCGAGTGGTCGGCCGTGACGCTGACCACGGTCGCTTCGAAGCGCGGCTCCCAGCCCCGGGCTGTTGCGCGAGCGGATTCGTCGGCGGAGTCCAGGGCGGCCTCGCCCAGCGCGACCGCGCGGCGGGCGGTGGCTCTGCTGGCGGCGGCTCCTCGGTTGACGGGTCCTCGGTTGACGGGTCCCCGGACGGCGGTGGCTTCCCGGGATTCGGCGGCTCTCCAGGCTGCGGTCGCGCCTCGGGCGGCGGTGGCGCGGCCGGGGGCGTCGGTCGGCCGGCTCCGGCTGACTCGGCGCGGTCGTGTGGCGCTCGCGATCGCTGGGCTGCTGGCCACGTTCGCGCTGCTCTGGGTCGCGCACGCCTCCGCGCCCACCGAACGCCCAGCGGTGTCGGTGCCGGCGGCGGTCACCGTGCGCAGTGGCGACACGTTGTGGGGCATCGCGACCCGGATCGCGCCGGGGAGCGACCCGCGCGCGGTGGTGGCGGACCTGCAGCGGCTCAACGGGATGAATGACGCGGCGCTGGTCCCGGGCCAGGTGCTGCGCACCCGTTGAGGACCGCATGCGGCCGGCCGCTGCGGCGAACGGGGCCGGCCCCCAATCGCCGGGCAGCGAGCGCGTGGGGCGGTGCCCGGTTGGTACGCGCTGGGTGCCTGCGCGTCGGGTTCGGCAGAGCCACCCCGGGGTTGGGGCCAGATTGGGCGTGGTCTAGCGTCTACCCCAACATCTAGTAGTTACAATGGTGTAACTAGTCCACAAGTTGGGGTTGGCTGTCCACAACGGACGCCGAGTGGTCCACAGCCGGACCCCAGGGTCGTCCACAAGGCCGGCGAGGGCCGTCGGGGGATCCGCCCGAGCGCGAGAGAGGGGTTCGGTTGTCATGCGGTGCCCGCACTGTCGGCACGCCGACTCCCGGGTCATCGACTCGCGCGAGCACGACGAGGGGCAGGTGATCCGTCGTCGGCGCGCCTGCCCGGCGTGCGGGCGGCGGTTCACCACGGTCGAGGAAGCGACCCTGGCTGTGATCAAACGCAGCGGGGTGACCGAGCCGTTCAGCCGGCAGAAGGTGATCAACGGGGTGCGGCGGGCCTGCCAGGGGCGCCCGGTCGACGAGGACGCGCTGGCCCAGCTCGCCCAGGCGGTCGAGGACGCGATTCGCGCCACCGGTGCCGCCGAGGTGCCCAGCGAACAGGTCGGCTTGGCGATCCTCGGGCCGTTGCGCCGGTTGGACGAGGTGGCCTACCTGCGCTTCGCCAGCGTCTACCAGGCGTTCAGCTCCATCGACGACTTCGAGAACGCGATCACCGAGCTGCGCGCGGAGCATCGCGTCGACGGCCCCGACCATGACCAGGTCGACCGCGATCGGCCGCCTGTCGACGAGGGCACCGCATCAGAGCATTCCAGTGGAGCATCGCAGTGAGGCACGAAGGAGAGATCGCATCATGACCAACACGCTCGATGGGGCGCGTACCGCGTCAGTCGCGGACGCGACGACTGCGGCCGGACCGGACGCGGCGGGGACGGACGCGGCTGGGCGGACGACGCGTGAGCGGGCCAACCTCGGCTGGGCCGGCGGGTTGCGGATCGGTCGCGTGCACACCACGGCGGGTGTGCATCCGTATGACGAGGTGAGCTGGGAGCGCCGCGACGTGGTGATGACCAACTGGCGTGACGGGACGGTCAACTTCGAGCAGCGCGGCGTGGAGTTCCCGGACTTCTGGTCGGTGAACGCGGCCAACATCGTCGCCACCAAGTACTTCCGCGGCGCGCTCGGCTCGCCTAGCCGCGAGTGGTCGCTGCGCCAGCTCATCGACCGGGTGGTGCGCTCCTACCGCGCCGCCGGCGAGGCGCACGGCTACCTGGCCTCGCCCGAGGACGCCGAGGTGTTCGAGCAGGAGCTGGCCTGGATGCTGCTGCACCAGGTGTTCGCGTTCAACTCGCCGGTCTGGTTCAACGTCGGCACGTCCTCGCCGCAGCAGGTGAGCGCCTGCTTCATCCTCTCGGTGGACGACACCATGGAATCGATCCTGAACTGGTACCGCGAGGAGGGGCTGATCTTCAAGGGCGGCTCGGGCGCGGGGCTGAACCTGTCGCGGATCCGCTCGTCCAAGGAACTGCTGTCCTCCGGCGGGACGGCGTCCGGTCCGGTCAGCTTCATGCGTGGCGCGGACGCCTCCGCCGGCACGATCAAGTCCGGCGGCGCCACCCGGCGCGCGGCGAAGATGGTTGTCTTGGACGTCGATCACCCGGACATCGAGGAGTTCGTCGTCACCAAGGCGCGCGAGGAGGAGAAGGTCCGGGTGCTGCGCGACGCCGGGTTCGACATGGACCTCGGCGGGCGCGACATCGTCAGCGTGCAGTACCAGAACGCCAACAACTCGGTGCGCGTGTCAGACGAGTTCATGCGCGCGGTCGAGGAGGGCGGCGAGTTCGGGCTGCGCGCCCGCAAGACCCACGAGGTGCTCGAGACGGTCGACGCGAAGGCGCTGTTCGACAAGATCGCGCAAGCCGCCTGGGAGTGCGCCGATCCGGGCCTGCAGTACGACGACACGATCAACGATTGGCACACCAACCCGGAGTCCGGCCGGATCACCGCGTCCAACCCCTGCTCGGAGTACATGAGCCTGGACAACACCTCGTGCAACCTGGCCTCGCTGAACCTGATGAAGTTCCTGCGCGAGGACAACAGCTTCGACATCGAGCGGTTCGTCAAATCGGTGGAACTGATCATCACCGCGATGGACATCTCGGTCTGCTTCGCCGATTTCCCGACCGAGCCGATCGCGGTGAACACCCGCGCCTACCGCCAGCTCGGCATTGGGTACGCCAACCTCGGCGCGCTGCTGATGGCCTCCGGGCTCGCCTATGACTCCGACGGCGGCCGGGCGCTGGCCGCCGCGATCACCTCGCTGATGACGGCGGTGTCCTACCGCCGGTCGGCGGAGCTGGCCGGCGTGGTCGGCCAGTACGACGGGTTCGCGCGCAACGCCGAGGCGCACGCGCGGGTGATGCGCAAACACGCGGGCGCCAATGACACGGCTCGGCGGGTGAACGCCACCGATCGCGCGGTGTTCGACGCCGCCGCCGCGCAATGGGCGGCCGGCAACCAGCTCGGCGAGCGGCAGGGCTGGCGCAACGCGCAGGTGTCGGTGCTCGCGCCCACCGGCACCATCGGGCTGATGATGGACTGCGACACCACCGGCATCGAGCCGGACCTGGCGCTGGTCAAGTTCAAGAAGCTGGTCGGCGGCGGGTCGATGCAGATCGTCAACCAGACCGTGCCGCGCGCGCTGCGGGTGCTCGGCTACCCGGACGAGCAGGTCGAGGCGATCGTGGAGCACATCGCCGAGCACGGGCACGTGCTCGACGCGCCCGGGCTGCGCGCCGAGCACCGCGAGGTGTTCGACTGCGCGATGGGCGCGCGGGCGATCAAGCCGATGGGCCACGTGCGGATGATGGCGGCGGTGCAGCCGTTCCTGTCCGGGGCGATCTCCAAAACAGTGAACATGCCCGAGTCGGCGACCGTGGCCGACATCGCGGCGGTGTACTTGCAGGGCTGGAAGCTCGGTCTGAAGGCGCTGGCCGTGTACCGGGACAACTGCAAGGTCGGCCAGCCGCTGTCCGCGGGCAAAGGCGACAAGGCGGCGGCCGCCGCGCCCGAGCCGGCCAAGGTGGTCGAGTACCGGCCCACCCGCAAGCGGCTGCCCAAGAAGCGCAAGTCGCTGACCACCTCGTTCACTGTGGGCGGGGCCGAGGGCTACATCACCGCTGGGAACTACGACGACGGCAGCCTGGGGGAGGTGTTCCTCAAGCTCGGCAAGCAGGGCTCCACCCTCGCCGGGGTGATGGACGCGTTCTCCATCGCGGTGTCGATCGGGCTGCAGTACGGGGTTCCGCTGGAGACGTTCGTCGCCAAGTTCACCAACCTGCGCTTCGAGCCGGCGGGTCTGACCGACGACCCGGACATCCGCATGGCGCAGTCGGTGATGGACTACATCTTCCGCCGGCTCACGCTGGACTACCTGCCCTTCGACGCGCGCGCGGCGCTGGGCATCTACACCGCCGCCGAGCGGACCAAGGCGCTGGAGACCGGCTCGTACGAGCAGATCATCGACGACGAGGACGAGCTGGACACGATCGCGTTGGCGCAGTCCGCGCCGGTGCGCGCCCAGCCGGCGGCGCACCCGGCCGGGGCGATGTCCGACGAGTTCGGCGAGCCCGCCCGCTCGGGCGGCCCGGGGTTGGCCCGGGCCGGGGTGCACAACTCAACCGAGCTGTTCGAGTCGCTCACCGGATCGTCCGCCGACGCGCCGCTGTGCCTGAACTGCGGGACCAAGATGCGCCCCGCCGGCAGCTGCTTCGTCTGCGAGGGGTGCGGCGCCACCAGCGGCTGCAGCTAGCCGGGCTGGATCGGTGCTGGGTGGCGCCCCGGCTTGAACGTGCCGGCATGGAGGGTCGGGTCCGCCGCCAGCGACGCTGGTGTGCCGTGGCCCTGAATCGAAAGCAGGATCCGTGGCGTGGCGCGGCTCGCGTAAGGGCGGGACCCCTCCGTGCCCCGCCCAATCCAAACTGGTCAGGGCAATTCCGCGAGCACCGCGTCAACCACCGCTTGTGGGCCACCAGCGGCTCCGCCAGCCGCCGTCAAGGTGATCGCCCCGCCCGCCAGCCCGGTGGTCACCGCGTCCCGGATCTCGTCCGCGGCAGCCGGTTGGCCCAGGTAGTCGAGCATCATCGCGGCGGACAGGATCTGGCCGATCGGGTTCGCCAGTCGCTGGCCGGCGATCGAGGGCGCGCTGCCGTGGATGGGCTCGAAGTAGGCGTTGTCATGGCCGATGTTGCCCGACGGGCACATCGCGACACCTCCGACGGTGCCGCCGCCAAGGTCGGAGAGGATGTCGCCGAACAGGTTCTCGGTCAGGATCACGTCGAAATGCTCCGGGGTCAGCACGAGTGCCTGAGCGGCCGCGTCCACATGGACGCATTCGTGCTCGATATCCGGATACTCAGCCGCGACAGCGAGAAAGATCTCCCGGAAGAAATACATGCTGCGCAAGACGTTCGCCTTGTCGACGAGCGTGACTCGGGACGTTCCATCGGCGACCGCGCCGGAACGACTGCGCGCCTGCTCGAAGGCGAAACGGCTGATCCGCTCACAGCCGACCCGGGTCACCACCAGAGTGTCAGTCATCGCCTCGCGGTTGCCCACGCCTTTGCCGCGGGCGAGATACATGCCCTCGGTGTTCTCGCGGATCACCACGTAGTCGAGCCCGCCGGCATCCACCTTGAGCCGGGCCGGCGCCCCTTGGTACAGGTGGATCGGACGCACGTTGGCGAACAGGTCCAGTCCGACCCGCAGCACGCCGCCGAGCAGGCCGGCTTCAGTGCCGTCGGGCAGACGCACATCGGGCAGGCCGACTGGCCCTTTGAACGCCGCATCGCACCGCCTGATCACGTCCAAGCCGGCGGGCTCGATGTTGGCGCCGGTGCGGCGATAGGTGTCGGCCCCGGCGTCGACTTCCACGTACTCAAGGGCAAACTCGTGGCGCGCGGCCACGGGGTTTAGCACGTCCAGCGCGGCCTCGACGAGCTCGGGCCCGATGCCGTCGCCGCGAATGATAGCGATCGTATAGGTACTCACGGTTTGTTCCTTGTCCTTGTCAATCGTCGCCAGCGGTCCGACACCGGCTCGTGTCGCGGTTCGGCGCTCATTGGCTTGTGGCGACTGGTGCGGCATCACTGACCACGAGCAATCCATCGAGCGCGACGGCCGAGCCGGACGAAATGTTGACTGGGTTGAGCTCGAGCACGAACGACGACCACGGCAACGCCGCGACCAGTCGCGAGAACTCGACGAGATACGACACCGCTGGGCCGCCGACGAGGTCCAAGTCGAACCGTTTCGGATGGTCGGAGATGCGCAGCCGGCGTAACAAGGCCAGAGCCCGAACCGGAGTTAGCGGAGCGAGATCGAAAGCCACATCGTCGATCAGCTCGGTCTCGACTCCGCCGGCGCCGGCTGAAACGATCGGACCAAAGGTTGGGTCTCGGAAGCCGGACATGAGCAGTTCGGTTCCCCGCGGGGCCATCTGTTGCACCATGATCGCGTCGGGCACGGCTCCGCTGGCCAGGGATGCGGCGGCGAGCTCGTCGTAGGTCCGTCGAACTGAGTCGGGGTCCGGCACTGAGAGCCGGACCAGTCCGGCGCTCGCCCGGTGCGTGATCTTGGCCGACAGCACTTTCATTGCGACGGGGTAGCCGATGTCGTCGGCCGCCGCGACGGCATCAGCGGCTGAAGAGGCGGCGACCGAGCGTATCCCGGGAAGGCCGGCGCCGTCCAGGAGCTGATGCACTATGTGCTCGGGGAACACTGCGTTCGAGGACGCGTCGGGAAGGCGCAGCGCGGACGGGTTGAAAGCGCCCGTCGCGACCCCGTCCAGCACGTGCCGGGATTGCCCCTCGTTTGCTGGGGCGAGACGGGCGAGCAGTCCCAGCGTGGCGGTCGCGCGGCTCTGCTCGGAGAAGATGTGCACGCCGTTGGCCATATACGGCAGCAGGTCTCGTGGGTCGCTCGCCCTGGTGTGGATCGCCAACGCGGTCTGGGCGTGGTCGTGATGGTCGCAGATCGGGCCCACGATGGCGTCGGCGTGGGCCGTCATGTTCCCCAGTCCGATCTGGGCCAGGATGACATCGGCTTCATTGGACTCGTCGAGCACCCGCAGCACTGCGGGCAGGTTGCCGCGCCAGCGCGGTTGCGCGAAAAACTCCGGCGTCAGATCCAGCGGGTTGTTGATCGAAGCTATCTCGGGAACGAGCGGGATGAGTCGTTCCCGGACCGCCTGGGACAGCGACCGGATCTCCAGCCCGAGCCGGGTGCATTGGTCGGCGGCAAGCACCCCCGAGCCGCCCCCGAATCCGAGCACGATCACTCGCCTCCCTGGCACCGGCAGGCGACCGCGACGGCTCTGCACGAAGCTCGCGACCTCCACCATCTCTTCGATCGAGGCTACTTGGATTGCGCCTTCGGCGTCGAGGATTGAGTCCCAGACGCGGGCTTGCCCGGCCATCGCGCCGGTGTGCGCGGCGATGGCGGCGGCGCTCGCCGCCGACCGTCCGCCCTTGATCACCACAACCGGTTTGGCCGCTTCGCGCGCGCGACGCAGCACTGCGGCCAAGCGACGGCCGTCTCGTCCCCCCTCGAGATAGGTCGCGATCACGCGCGTCTCGGGATCGTCGACGAAGTACTCCATGGCGTCGATGGCGCTGATTCCGGCCTCGTTGCCGGTGCTGACGACGAATCGGAAGCCGATGCCGTTCGCTTGGGCCGAGGAGTGGGCCTGGGCCGACAGGCCGCCGCTCTGGCTGGCCATGGAGATATGTCCGGGGATCAGGCGGTCCGCTTTGCGCAACCAGGTCGCGAACGTGCCCGTGAAGGCGGAGCCGGTGTTGATGACGCCGAGGCAGTTCGGGCCGAGCAGGCGGACGCCATGGCGCCGCGCCGCATCGACCAGCTCGGCTTGGAGCGCCGCGCCTTGGGCGCCCGTCTCGGCGAACCCGCCCGCCCAGACGATCGCGGCACCGACTCCGACCCGGCCGAGTTCGCGCACCAGCGCTGGCGTCGATGCCCCGCCCACAGCGATGATCGCCACGTCGGGGGTCTCGGGCAGATCGGAGATCTTTGGGACCGCCCGGTATCCGGCGACGGACTCGGCGGAGGGGTGAACCGGATAGACGTTGCCGGGGAAGCCGAACCTTCGCAGGTACCCGGCCGCGGCGCCACCGCGGTTGCCTTCGCGCTCGCTGGCCCCGATGATCGCGACCGAGGCTGGCGCGAACAGCGGACCGAGATCAGAGCGGGTGTTGGGCACGGGCAGTCTCCTTGTCACCACGGTTCAGTGATACCACCGATTGCATGCACTGACAACGACACTCTACCGAAAGCGGTCGCCGGAGCTGATCGACCCGGCACGCGGTGTTCGTCAACCGGGGAAGCGCGAAGCGGAACTGACGGTGGGCCAGACAACGGCGGTTCGTTGGGGCACCCGGGGTCGCGGGCTCGGTCGTTGCCGCTGGTGGCCGCGACCCGGAAGCTGAGCGCATCGACCGCCCGGTCCAGTTGATCCCACCGGATTGCCCGACCGTGCGCAAATATTGCATGCGATCAACGGCCTTCGAGCCACAGCGCGATGGCCAGTCCAAGGGCGCTCAATCCGATCGCGACGCGCAGTGGTCGCGCGGGCAGCCGGCGCACGAGCACTGGGCCCAGCCGGCCCGCGGCGAGGAAGCCGAGTGCCAAGGGAACGGCCGCCGCCCAGTCGATCTCTCCCTTGGCCACGAAGATCACCGCTGCCACGAGATTCGCCAGCCACAGCAGGATGGTCTTCGTCGCGTTGGCATTGGCCAGGGACGGCTCGCCGGTGGCGAGGAGGGCGGCCAGCAGCAGCACCCCGGCCGCCGCCCCGAAGTAGCCCCCGTAGCAAGCGATCGCGAACACGATCGGGCGCAGCCAGAGCGGATCGCGATCCATATCGAAGGGAGCGCCGCGCGTTCGCGCTGGGACGAGGATCAGCAGACCAGACAGCCCGATCAGATAAGGCACGATCCGTGAGAAGGTGTTGCCTGGCGTCAGCAGCAGCGCCACCGCCCCCGCGGTGCCGCCGAGCGCCGCCGCGGGCGCCAGCCGGCGCACCCGCGCAGCCCGACTCCGCAGTTCCGGTCGCGACCCGATCACATAGCCCAGCCCGTTGAAAACTAGTGAGACCGTGTTGGTGGCGTTTGCCGTGATCGGCGGAGCCCCAACTGCGAGCAGCGCGGGATAGCTGACCAGGGAGGCGAGTCCGGCGAGGCTGCCGCACAGGCCACCGCCGAAGCCGGCCAGAACCAGCGCTGCCGCTTCGATCGGGTTCACCTTGGTGTCGTCCCGGGCAGCTGTTGGATCGCGATCACGCGTGTGGGTCCGCAGGCCGGGTTCGCGGTGCCGCAGTGGCGTGGACGAGGCGACTCGCACTCGCCCACAAGCACTCCCATTCCGGACAACTCCACTCGTCTCGGATCGATAGCATTGGCGGATCGCCATCGCGCATCAAGAATGCCAATAGCATGCAATCTCTGTCAAGAGCGTCTCTTGCGCGGCCCGCTGCCAGCAAATGATCATCCATCAGGGTGGCGGCGCCACGGCGCCAGCGCGGGGGCTTGGTCAGATCCGAAGAAGGGTCTGGATCCGCACGTCGCGGGCGCGACGAGAGTGGGCGAACGCGCGCTTGGAGGCTAGGTCGGGATCGCCGGCGGCAACCGCCTCGACGATCCCGGCGTGTTCCTGGAGGGCTTCCTCAGGTCGTCCGGGCACTTCATAGGTGCTGTGGCCGAAGCGGCGGAAGGCGTGCTCGACCTCGGTGAGGAATCGCACCAAGTACGGGTTCCCGCTGCCGTCGCGCAGCACACCGTGGAAGTCGACGTTGAGCTTGGCGAGCAGCTTCGTGTCGCCGAGCCCGGCGGCCTCGGCCATCTGATGGTTGATCGAGCGCAGTGCTTCGACGACTGTCGGCGGCCGGCGCTGGGCCGTCATCTGGGCGGCCAGGCCGTCTAGATTCTCTCGGACGGCGTACACGGCCAGAATGTCGTCAATGGTCATCGAGGCGACCAACGTGCCGCGATTCACCGTGCGGACCGTGAGTTGCTCGTCCGAGAGCCGACGCAACGCCTCGCGCACCGGGGTCCGGCTGACTTGCAGCTGCTCAGCCAGATCTCCCTCCCGCAGCCAGGTCGCCGGGGCGAGCACGCCATCGAGTATGGCCTCTCGCAGAGCATTGGTGACGGCGTCGGTGGTCGAGCCGTGGGAAGGCGTGGAGGAGAGGTAGGTCCGCAGCCCCCGGGTGGTGTCCGTCCCGATGGCGGCGGCGTTCTCAGGCATCGATGGTCTCCGTTTCGAGTGGTTTCTACCGTGGCGTAGATCACAGTTCCCGATCGCGCGAATCATGTATGCTGTGCCCGTGGTGGTTGCATGCAATCTTGCTTCGAGGGGGTCATCTGTCACTCTTTCTGCCCGGCACCTAGCAGCATATGTCAGCGGGCGGCCAATCGCGGGCCAGGTTGATCGAGTCGCCCGACTGATCCCCGCCAGCGGCACGCCCAGCCCAAGTCCGTGATTCCGGTGCCCGCGTCGGGCCCGTCGGCCCACTGCGCGGGCGCCCGCCCAACCTCAGCAGGTCAACCACTCACAGGCGAACACCAGACCACTCATAGACACCCAGCAGAGGAGTAACGATGAACAGACTCACCCTCTCGATTGCCGCGCTGCTTGCCGCTGCCGTCGCGGTCACCGGCTGCAGCTCTGGCTCCGGTGGCAAACCTGGTTCCGGCAGCGGATCGGCTCCGGCAACGGGCGCGGCGCAGGTCGACCAGACGATTCGGGCGATGGTCCCGCAGCAGTTCATCGACGCGGGCTACCTGGACGGCGGGGCGAACTTCCAGGCGCCGCCGCTGGCGATGTACGAGGCCGACGGCAAGACTCCGACCGGCGCGATGGTCACCTTGGTGGAGCACGCGGCTGGGCTGATGGGCCTGACGGTCAAGTGGCAGCAACTCGCGTTCGCCGACCAGGTTCCAGCCATGCAGGCCGGCAAGATCGTTGTGAGCGGATCGGCCAGCGCCGCGAACGCGGCTTCCTTCGCCGCGTCCAATGAGATCGGGGTCTTCTACAACAACGAGTCGATCCTGGTGCCGGTGGACAAGGCGTCGAGCTACAACGAGACCAACGATGTCTGCGGTAAGAACCTCGCGGTC
>WQZC01000035.1 GCA_009780925.1 Actinomycetes bacterium
AGGTCGTAGCCGGTGGTTAGGAATCGTTGGTGGGTGGCCACGGCGCGGAACAGGTACCAGGCCAGGGCGATCGCGGTGAGCGCGGCCACCGGCCAGTGCGGCCGCGCCCGCGCCCGCCACGCCTCGGACCGCTCCGGCAACGCCATCGCCCGCCCCCGCCACCCCTGGGACCGCGACGCCATCGCCTTGGTCATCGCGCGACCCCACCGCGCGCTGTGCGCCGCCAAGCCTCGCGGCAGACCAGCCAGGTCAGCCATACGAGAGCGGCGTTGCGGGCGACGAGCACGAGCGTCACGGGGATCGTCGTCGCTTGCCGGTAAACCAGGCCGTTGTACAGCGTCGGGTACATCACTTGGGTGATCGCCGCCGTGATCAGTAACCAGCGGGCGACCCGGCGCGCGGCGGCGTCGGCCGGTGAGATCACCAGCAGCGCCGCGATTGGGCCGCCCAGCCACAGCAGGTACTGGGGGCTGAGCACTTTGTTGGTCACCGTGAGCAGCAAGGCGCTGGCGAGCGCGAGCCACACGATGGTCGCGCCGCTGGGCTGCCGCGCGGCGCGCAGCCAGAGCCAGGCGGTGAGCGCCACCGCGGCCGCCATCAGCGCCGACGCGACCGTCGCCAGCGCGGCGCGCCCGGCCCCGAACAGGTCGGCCGAGTTGTACTCGCCGTAGGCGACGAGCCAGGGCCACCCCGGGTGGACCGCGTGCCAGAGCATCAGCGGGGTGGCCAGCACCGCCTCGATCTGCAGGCCGCGCGCGCTCTGGTAGCGCAACGGCGAGTACAGCCGGCTGGTCCCGCCGACGGCCAGGCACACCGCGACGATGACCGCGCCCGCGACGGCGAAACCGGCCAGCAACGCGCCGCGGCCCCGTCGGCGGAGCGCCAGGATCGGCAGGATCACCGCCGGCCACAGCTTGAGCGCCGCGCCACCGGCGATGAGCGCGCCGGCCCGCGCCGGGCGCCGCCCCGCCACGAGCACCGCCCAGCCCACCAGCGCGGCCGGCACCAGATCGAACCGGAAGAACGCCATCGGCCCCATCAGCGGCACGAACCACAGCCACAGCCGCAGCGCCGGGGACGGCCGCCGGCCGCCGCGCCGCCACAGCAGCGCGGCGAAGGCGGCGTCGACGCCGAGCATCGACGCCGCGAACAGCGCGGGGAAGGCGGCGTAGGTCAGCCCGCCCACCGCGTATTGCGGCACCATGATCGCCAACACCGGCAGCGGGTACTCGGGGAGCGCCGCGCCGATGCCGCCGCCGTGGGACAGCGCGGTCAGGTTTTGCGCGTAGTAGCGCGGGTCCCCGGCGGCCGACGACTCGACCAGCACCAGCAGGCACAGGGTCATGGCGCGGCTGAGCGCCCACCGCAGCGCCACCGCGCCGCCCCCGGGGCCGCGCAGCGCGGCCGGCAGTCGCGCCCAATCGTCTGCTGCCCTGGCCAGCGGGGACCGCTTTCGCGGCGACCGCGCCAGCTGGGTGGTCGCCATGGTCTCCTCATTCGTGCTCGCGGGTGCGGCTGGTCGCCTCGCCCGCCGTCGATGGTCGGGCCTGCGGTCACCCGACCCATCTGACTTCTACCCATCGCGCCTGAGAGTCCGTCGTGCGGGGCGAGCGCGGAGTTGAGCCTATGTCACCACCGAGGCGACAGCGAGCGGAGCGAGCGCGGAGCCGAGTGCGGTCGCAGCGTGAGGTTGATCTCACGTTGGCGCCCAAGTCGCGGTGGGAGGACTAGTCTGCCGTCAGACTGAACAGCCCGGGCGCAACGGGCAGCACTTCGCAGAGATCGGACGGCAACTGTGGATCTTTTCGAGTACCAGGCAAAGCGGCTATTCTCCGAGTTCGGCGTCCCGGTCGGGCTTGGCGATGTGGCCACCACCCCCGCTGAAGCGAGACAGATCGCGCAGCGACTCGGTGGGGTGACGGTAGTCAAGGCCCAGGTCAAGACTGGTGGCCGGGGCAAGGCCGGCGGGGTGAAGGTGGCCAAGACTCCGCAGGACGCCGAGGCGCTCGCCGAGCAGATTCTCGGCATGGACATCAAGGGGCACCTGGTCCGCCGGGTGCTGGTTGATCCGGGCGCGCAGATCGAGGCCGAGTACTACGTGTCGTTCCTGCTCGACCGGGCCAACCGCACCTTCCTGGCGATGGCCTCGGCGCAGGGCGGCATGGAGATCGAGCAGCTCGCGGTGGAGCGGCCGGAGGCGTTGGCGCGGGTGCCCGTCGACCCGCTCACCGGGGTGGACGCGGCGAAAGCGGCCGAGATAGTCGCGGCGGCGCGGTTCCCGGACGAGGTGGCCGGCAAGGTGGCGGACGTCTTGGTGGCGCTGTGGCGCACCTTCGTCGGCGCGGACGCCACCCTGGTCGAGGTGAACCCGTTGGCCAAGCTCGCTGACGGCTCGGTCAAGGCGCTTGACGGCAAGGTCACCCTGGACGACAACGCGGGGTTCCGGCAGGCGCGCAACGCTGGCTTGGTCGACATCGCGGCCACTGATCCGCTGGAGCGCCAGGCCAAGGAGAAGCACCTGAACTACGTCAAGCTCGACGGGCAGGTCGGCGTGATCGGCAACGGCGCGGGGCTGGTGATGTCCACACTTGACGTGGTCGCCTACGCCGGGGAACAGCACGGCGGTGTGCGGCCCGCGAATTTCCTGGACATTGGTGGCGGCGCCTCCGCTGAGGTGATGTCCAGCGGGCTGGCGATTGTGCTGTCCGACCCGTCGGTGCGCTCGGTGCTGGTGAATGTGTTCGGCGGCATCACCGCGTGCGACGCGGTGGCCAAGGGCGTCGTGGCGGCGTTGGGGATGCTCGGCCGCAGCGCGAACAAACCGATCGTGGTGCGGTTGGACGGCAACAACGTGGCTGAGGGGCGGCGGATCCTGGCCGCGGCGGCGCACCCGCTGGTGACCATGGCGGACACGATGGACGGCGCGGCCGACAAGGCCGCCGAGCTTGCGAACCTGGGAGCGTGAGGACGTGGCGATTTTCCTGAACGAGCACTCCAGGGTCATCGTGCAGGGCATGACCGGGTCGGAGGGCATGAAGCACACCGGGCGCATGTTGCGCGCGGGCACTAACATCGTCGGTGGCGTCAACCCGCGCAAGGCGGGCGAGAAGGTTGACTTCGACGGCGCCTCGGTGCCGGTGTTCGGCACCGTGGCGGACGCCATGGAGCGGACCGGCGCGGACTGCTCGGTGATCTTCGTCCCGGCCCGGTTCACCAAGGACGCGGTGATTGAGGCGATCGACGCGCGGATCGGGCTGTGCGTGGTGATCACCGAGGGGGTCGCGGTGCATGACACCGCCGCGTTCTGGGCCTACGCCTGCGCGGCGGGCAACCAGACCCGGATCGTCGGACCCAACTGCCCCGGGGTGGCCAGCCCGAGCAAGTCCAATGCGGGCATCATCCCGTCGGACATCACCGGCCCGGGCCGCATCGGCTTGGTGTCCAAGTCGGGCACGCTCACCTATCAGATGATGTTCGAGCTGTCCGACATCGGCTTCTCCACCTGTGTCGGCATCGGCGGCGACCCGATCATCGGCACCACCCACATCGACGCGTTGGCCGCGTTCCAGGATGACCCGGAGACCGAGGCCATCGTGATGATCGGCGAGATCGGCGGCGACGCCGAGGAGCGGGCGGCGGACTTCATCAAGGCCCATGTCACCAAACCGGTGGTTGGCTATGTGGCCGGATTCACCGCTCCGGAGGGGAAGACGATGGGCCACGCCGGCGCCATCGTGTCCGGCTCATCGGGAACGGCGGAGGCGAAGAAGGTCGCGCTGGAGGCGGCCGGAGTCCAGGTCGGCAAGACGCCGAGCGGCGCGGCGCAGTTGATGCGCGAGATCCTGCTCGGCTGATCCAGCGCGCCGGCGGCGGGGCGTGCCCTCCCCCGGGCGAAAGCGGGTGCGCCCGCCGGCGACGGCTCGGGTTCGGCTGGGGGCGGCGCGTGCCGCAGCGGGTCGCGGGGTGCCTGACTGGCGCCGCTGGCCGTGATTCGCGCGGCTGGCGCGGTGCTGTTTCGGCGTGCCTGGCCGACCATCGGCCGTTGGTTTGCCAGCCTGAGTAGGTGCCTGTCCGCGCCGCGACGAAGACCGACCCCGCGCCGGGCGCTCTGCCGTGGGGGGTCCCCGAAGCGGCGACCCGTTCGCTGTGGCGCGCGGCGGCGTGGACCGGCGCCTTGGCGGCGGTGCTTGGGGCGGGGTTGGGCGTCGTCGTCGCGGTGCTGTGTTGGTTGCCGCAGGCGGGCGTCACCGGTCGCCCGGTTTCGGTGTTGCGGGCCGGGTTGGTGGCGTTCTTGGCGGCCCAGCACGGCGGGTTGACGGTGGCCGGGGTGGGCGCGAGTTTCGTCCCGCTGGGCATGACCGCGCTCGCGGTGGCGTTGCTTTGGCGCGCTGGGCGCGTCCTGGCCGAGCTCGCCACGCGCCTCGGCGAGCGGCGGGTCCGCGTGTTGGCCGGGGCGGTGGCGCTGCAAGCGGTGGCGTACGCGCTGGTCTGCGCGCTGCTGGTGCCGATCAGCGCGCTGGGCAGCACCCGGGCGGGCCTGGGGTCGGTGTTGGCCGGCGCGGTGTTGGCCGGGTGCGCGGCAGCGGCCTCGCTGGCGACGGCGCCGCCGCTCCGGGCCGGGGTTCGACGCCGGTTGGGGGGCGCGGTGGCGGCCGGGCTGCGCGCTGGCGCGGCGGCCGTGGTGACCTACCTCGCCGGTGGCGCGGTGTTGCTGGCCGGATCGTTGGTGGCGCACGCGCATCGGGTGACCGAGTTGTCCCGCATGGTCGGCGGCGGAGTGTCCGGGTGGCCGGTCCTGGTGCTGACGTTGCTCACCGCGCCGAATGGGGTGATCGCCGGCTCGGCGTATTTGGCCGGTCCGGGTTTCGCGGTGGGTTCCGGGACCTCCGTCGGCCCGCTGCGGACCGCGCACGGCACGCTGCCGGCGTTCCCGCTGCTCGGCGCGCTGCCGGACGGCCACGGCGCGAGCGCTCTGGGCTGGGCGGTGATCGCGCTCACCGTGTTCGGCGCGGGCCTGGCCGCGACCGTGGTGGTGGTCCGCCGGCGCCCGGATCGTGTGGCGCGCGCCGCAGCGGTGGCCGTGGTCACCGCCGGCGTGGCGATGCTGGTCCTCGCCTGGGCCGCTGGCGGGGCGCTGGGCGTGGACCGCTTGCGCACGGTCGGTCCCTCGCCGTGGCGAGTCGCTGGGATGGTCGCCGGCCAGGTCGCGGTGCTGATGGCGGTCCTGCTCGGCGCCCGGGCGTTGCGTCGGCGGATGGCGGCATCTGGGCGGGTGACGCCATCCGTGGCGGGCGATGATCCGGACGGCGCCGAGGACGCTGCCGAGGACGCTGCCGAGGCGGAACTGTGACCGCGCCCGGGCCGCGCGACGCGGGACCCTCCGGTCGGCAGCGATAGTCTGAGCGATGATGACTGCCGAAGGCGACGAGTGAGGGCGGGGTCTCGGCGACACCATGGCGATGACATCTTCAAGCGAGGCGCCACCGGCGCGGTTGGTCGTGCTGGCCTCGGGCGCTGGCAGCACTTTGCAGGCGATCCTTGACGATCCGTTGTTGGCCCCGCTGGTCGTCGCCGTCGGCACGGATGTGCCCGACTGCGTGGCGATGTCGCGCGCGGCGCGCGTCGGTGTCCCGACGTTCGCGGTCCCGCTGGCCGAGCACCCGGATCGCGGCGCCTGGAACGACGCGATCGGCGCGGCGATCGCCGGGTGGCGGCCGGATCTGGTGGTGCTCGCCGGGTTCATGCGGGTGCTGGGTCAGCAGGTGGTGCGCCGCTTCCGCATCGTGAACACCCATCCCGCGTTGCTTCCGGCCTTCCCCGGCGCGCACGCGGTCCGCGACGCGCTCGCCTACGGGGTGAAGATCACCGGGGTGACCGTGCATTGGGTGGACGAGGGCGTGGACACCGGGCCGATTCTCGCCCAGGCCGCAGTCGCGGTGGCTGACGGCGATGACGAGCCGGCGTTGCGGGCGCGCGTCCAGGCCGTCGAGAAACCGCTCTTCGTGCAAACCATTCGTCGTCTCTGTGGGGAAACATTGTGACCAAAATCATTATTCATCGCGCGCTGGTCAGTGTGTACGACAAGACCGGACTGGCGGAGCTGGCCCGAGCGCTGGTCGACGGCGGCGTCGAGATCGTCTCCACGGGATCGACGGCGGCCCACCTGCGCGATTCAGGCGTCCCGGTGACCGCAGTGGAAGAGGTGACCGGCTTCCCGGAGATCCTGGGCGGTCGGGTCAAGACGCTGCACCCGCGCGTGCACGCCGGCCTGCTCGCCGACCAGCACGACCCGGCCCACTTGGACACCCTGACCGAGCTGGGCATCGAACCGTTCCAGCTGCTGGTGTCCAACCTGTACCCGTTCGCCCAGACGCTGCGCTCCGGCGCCGACCGCGACGCGGTCATTGAGCAGATCGACATCGGCGGGCCGGCCATGGTGCGCGCCAGCGCGAAAAACCACGGCTCGATGGCGGTGGTCACCTCGCCCGCGCAGTATCCGCAGGTGGTGGCCGCGCTCGCCACCGGTGGGTTCGACCTCGCCCAGCGACAACGCCTCGCGGCCGAGGCGTTCCGGCACACCGCGAGCTATGACATCGCGGTGGCGGGTTGGCTCGGCGGCGAGGTCGCGCCCGATGACGCCGGCAGCGGCTTCCCCGGCTGGCTGGCGATGTCCTATGAGCGGGCCGAGGTGCTGCGGTACGGGGAGAACCCGCATCAGCGCGCCGCGCTGTACGTTTCGCACGAGGGCGAGCCGGGGCTGGCGCAGGCAGAACAGCTCGCCGGCAAGGCGATGAGCTACAACAACTACACCGACGCCGACGCGGCGCGCCGCGCCGCCTACGACTTCGACGCGCCGTGCGTGGCGATCATCAAGCACGCCAATCCGTGTGGCATCGCCGTCGGCGCGGACATCGCGGCCGCGCACCGCAAAGCGCACGCCTGCGACCCGACCAGCGCGTTCGGCGGGGTCGTCGCCACTAACCGACCGGTGACGATGGAACTGGCCGACCAACTCGGCCCGATCTTCACCGAAGTGGTCGTCGCGCCGGGGTTCGAGGACGGCGTGCTGGAGCGGTGGGCCAAGAAGAAGGACCTTCGGGTGTTGCTGGTAGGGCCGCCGCCCGGACAGGCCGGAGTGGACTGGCGGGCGATCTCCGGTGGGTTGTTGGTGCAAAGCCGTGACCGCATCGACGCGCCCGGCGACGACCCGGCGGCGTGGACCCTAGTGTCCGGGGCGCCGGTCGATGACGCTGCGGCGGCCGACCTGGCGTTCGCCTGGCGGGCGGTGCGGGCGGTCAAGTCCAACGCGATCCTGCTCGCGCGCGACGGCGCGACGGTCGGGGTGGGCATGGGGCAGGTCAACCGGGTGGACTCCTCCCGACTCGCGGTGGCCCGCTCCGACGGCCGGGCCGCCGGCGCGGTGGCCGCCTCGGACGCGTTCTTCCCGTTCCCCGACGGCCTGGAGGTGCTCATCGAGGCCGGGGTTCGCGCGGTCGTCCAACCCGGTGGCTCGATCCGCGACAACCTCGTCATCGAGGCGGCGCGCGCCGCCGGAGTGTCGATGTACTTCACCGGCGCCCGCCACTTCGCGCACTGAGCGCATCGTGACGCGTCACCGTGCGGCGCTGCCGCCGGGCGGGCGCGCGGGGTCGACTGGTGGGCGAGCCGACACCGGCTGACGTCCCCCGTGCGGGCCGGCGAGCGCCTGGCAGGATGGCCAGACGTGAGCGCATCAATTCTGGACGGTAAGGCGACGTTGGCGGCCATCAAAGATGAGCTGCGGGCTCGAGTGGCGGCGCTCGCCGAGCGGGGCGTGGTTCCCGGGCTCGGCACGGTGCTCGTCGGCGACGACCCGGGCAGTCGCTGGTACGTAAACGCCAAGCACCGCGACTGCGCCGAGGTGGGCATCGCGAGCATCCGCCGCGAGCTGCCGGCCACCGCGACGCAGGCCGAGGCCGAAGCGGTGGTGGACGAGTTGAACGCCGACCCGACGTGCACCGGCTTCCTGGTCCAGCAGCCCACCGGGTTGGACGAGTTCGCGATCTTGTCCCGGGTCGACCCGGTGAAGGACGTGGACGGGTTGCACCCGGTGAACCTGGGCGCGCTGGTGCTGGGCCGGCGGGCACCGTTGCCATGCACCCCGGTCGGGATCATCGAGCTGCTGCGCCGCCATGGGGTGCCGATCGCCGGCGCCGAGGTGGTGGTCATCGGCCGTGGCATCACCGTGGGCCGCCCGCTCGGCCTGCTGCTCACCCGGCGCAGCGAGAACGCGACGGTGACCCTCTGCCACACCGGCACCCGTGACCTGGCGGCGCACGTCCGCCGCGCGGACATCGTGGTGGCCGCGGCCGGCTCGCCCGGTCTCATCACCGCGGCGATGGTCAAGCCGGGCGCCGCGGTGCTGGATGTCGGAGTGAGCCGCGTCGACGGGAAGATCGCCGGTGACGTCGCCGCCGAGGTCGCCGAGGTGGCCGGTTGGGTGGCGCCCAACCCAGGCGGGGTGGGGCCGATGACTCGTGCCATGCTGCTCACCAACGTGGTCGAGGCGGCTGAGCTGCGGAAGGGCTAGGCGCGGTGTCGCGGCACCGCGCGCGCCACCAGCCGTCGCCGGCGCGCTTTCGGGTGGCGCGCGATGAGGCGCCGTTCGTCGCGGTGGCGGTGATCGTGGTGGGCGGTTTCGGCTATCTCGCGGCAGCGCCCGCGCACTGGTTGCGGGGGGTCTTGGCGGTGGCCGCCGGCCTGCTGCTCGCCGGGGTGTTGCGCGCGGCGCTGAAGACCGCTCGCGTCGGGCTGCTCGCGGTGCGCAGCAGAGGGTTCGACGTCGTGTGGTATCTCGCGACGGGCGCGGCGATCATCGCGCTGGGCCTCGCGGTGCCCGGCTGAGCCGCCGCGCGTCGTGAGCGCGCCGTGGCGCGGTCGCTGTCCGACCCGCCCAGGCGCGGCGCGCCAGCGACAAGCACTAAAGTCCGATGCAGTCGCCCAGAAATCGTCGTGGGGCGACATCGCCAAAGGAGCGCGTCAATGATTAGCCCTGTCAATGTCACAGTGACTGGTGCGGCCGGCCAGATCGGCTACGCACTGTTGTTCCGCATAGCGTCCGGTCAGTTGCTCGGCCCGGACACCCCGGTGCGGCTTCGTCTGTTGGAGATCACCCCAGCGCTCAAGGGTGCCGCCGGCACCGCCATGGAGCTGGATGACTGCGCGTTCCCGCTGCTCGTCGGCATCGACATCACCGACGATCTGAAGACCGCGTTCGACGGGGCCAACGTCGCGCTGCTCGTCGGCGCCCGTCCGCGCACCGCCGGGATGGAGCGCGGCGATCTGCTGGAGGCCAACGGCGGCATTTTCGGCCCCCAGGGCCAGGCCATCAACGAGCACGCCGCCGCCGATGTGAAGGTGCTGGTGGTGGGCAACCCGGCCAATACCAACGCGCTGATCGCCCAGCAGCACGCTCCGGATGTCCCGGCCGACCGGTTCACCGCGATGACCCGGCTGGACCACAATCGGGCGCTGTCCCAGCTGGCCGCCAAGCTCGCCGTGCCGGTGACCGCGATCGAGCGCATGACCATCTGGGGCAACCACTCGGCCACCCAGTACCCGGACCTGTTCACCACGCAAGTGAACGGCCGGGCCGCCGCCGAGCAGGTCGAGGAGTCCTGGCTGCGCGAGGAGTTCATCCCCACCGTGGCAAAACGTGGCGCGGCGATCATCGCGGCGCGCGGCGCGTCCTCGGCGGCATCGGCCGCCAACGCCGCGATCGATCACGTCCGCGACTGGGTGCGCGGCACCGAGTGGACCTCCTGCTCGCGGGTGTCGGACGGCTCCTACGGGGTGCCGGAGGGGCTGATCAGCTCCTTCCCGTGCCGCGCGGTGGACGGTGGCTGGGAGATCATCGACGGGGTTGAGATCAACGCGTTCTCCCGTGAGAAGATCGACGCCTCGGTGGCCGAGCTCGCCGAAGAGCGCGAGGCGGTCAAGGCTCTCGGCCTGATCTGACGGCGACGGGCAAGCCCGCGCCGGGGGCCTCGGCGCTGAGCCGGGGCCCCCGGCGCGCGGCTAGCTCGCGAGCACGGCTTGGCGCAACACGTCCAGGCCGACGCTGCCGACCCCCAGCGCGCGGCGGTGGAAGTCGCGCAGGTTGAACGTCGTGCCGGCCGCGCGCCGCGCGTCCTCGCGCAAGGCCAGCCAGTACCGTTCACCGATCTTGTAGGACGGGGCCTGCCCCGGATAACCCAGGTAGCGCTCCAGCTCGAAGCGCAAGAACCCTTCGGCCATCGCCGAATGCGCGGTCAAGAACCGCCAGGCCTTGTCGTGGTCCCAGGGCCCGCCGCCCACCTCGGCGGGCGCCTCGAACTCGCAGTGCACGCCGATGTCGAGCACCACCCGGGCGGCCCGCAGCGACTGGCTGTCCAGCATGCCGAGCAGGTCGGCCGGGTCGTCCAGGAAGCCGAGCTCGGCCATCAGGCGCTCCGCGTACAGCGCCCAACCCTCGCCGTGCCCGGACACCCACGACGCGAGCCGCCGCCACCGGTTGAGGGTGTCCCGGCGGAGCATGGTCTGCGCGATTTGCAGATGATGGCCCGGCACCCCCTCGTGGTAGATGGTGGTCAGCTCCCGCCAGGTGGCGAACGAGGTGACGCCCGCCGGCACCGACCACCACATCCGCCCCGGCCGGGACAGGTCCTCGCTGGGCGCGGTGTAGTAAATGACGCCGGTGGTGGTGGGCGCGATGCGGCAGTGCAGGGCGCGGATCGGTTCGGGGATGTCGAAGTGGGCGCCGTCGAGCGCGGCCACCGCTTCGTTCGCGCGGCGCTGCATCCATTCCCGCAGCGCGCTGGTGCCGGCGAGCCGGCGCGTCGGGTCGGCGTCCAGCGCCGCCATCGCCTCGGGGACGCTCGCGCCGGGGACGATCCGTCGCGCCGTGGCGGCCATCTCGGCGGCCAGGCGGGCGAGCTCGTCCTGCCCCCACTGGTAGGTCTCGGCCAGATCGACTTCGGTGCCGAGGAACTGACGGGAGTACCGCGCGTACCGCTGTGGCCCGATCGCGTCCGCGGTCGGGGCCAGCGCCGCCAGTTCGTCGGCAAGATACTCGCTCAGCCGCTGGTAGGCCTCGGCAGCGGACCGCGCGCCGCGCCGCAGGTCGGCCCGCGCCGACGCCGGCAGCTCGCCGCCATCGGCCGGCGCCGCGTCAGCGGCCAGCCTGGCGAAGAAACCGTCCGGGCCGAAGTTCGCGCCGCATTGCGCGATGCCGGCGCGGACCTGCCGCGCCGGCGCCACGTCGCCCCGGGAGGCGGCCAGCCGCAGCGAGGCCAGGTAGCCGTCCACCGCGGCCGGCACGGCGGCCAACCGGGTGGCGATCGCCGCCCAGTCGTCGGCGGTGTCGGTGGCCATCAGGTCGAACACGTCGCGAATCTCTTGCACCGGGCTGGCGATGTTGTTCAGCCGGGCCTCGTCATCGCCGGTGGCGTGGATCGCCTCGGCGGCGTCGAGCTGCTCGCCAAGCGCGGCGGCGGTCACCCGGTCGGTGTCGTCGGCGGGGACGAGGCGGCCCAGCGCGGCCAGGGTCTGCCGCCGCAGCGCCGAGCACTGCTGGTGCCAGCCGGGGGACAGCTCGGGCAGCCGGGTCTCGTGGCCGGGCACGCCCCAGCCAGTCGCCGCGATCGGGTCCAGCGCTGCGGCCTGGTCCAGGTATCGCTCGGCCAATTCGTCGATCGGGGTGGGGACGCGGGGCGGCGGCGTGCGGGTCATGAGGTGACCATAGGACCTGCGCCGAGTCCGCGTCGTGCCCGACGCGGACCAGTCAGCCGATGATCAAGCGTTTCGGCCAAGTTCTTGGGCCGAAACGCTTGATCATCACGTCTCGAAGGGGTGCGGTCGCGCGCGCCGCCAGCGCACTCCGAGCCAAGCGCTCCGCCAGCGGGCCGCGCCGAGCAACGCGGCGCCAGCGGGCCGCGCCGAGCAACGCGGCGCCAGCGGGCCGCGCCGAGCGCGGCGTTTAGAACGTGTCGAGCGCGGCGTTGAAGGTGGCCGAGGGCCGCATCACCGCGGCGGTCTTGTCCGGGTCGGGGGAGTAGTAGCCGCCGATGTCCACCGGGTGGCCTTGTGCCGCGAGCAGCTCGTCGGCGATCGTCCGCTCGTCGGCGGTGAGCCGGTCCGCGAGCGGGGCGAAGGCGGCCGCCAGCGCCGGGTCCGTGTCCTGGGCGGCCAGCTCCTGCGCCCAGTACAGCGCCAGGTAGAAGTGCGAGCCGCGGTTGTCGGTGGTGCCCAGCCGCCGGCCGGGGGAGCGATCGTTCTCCAGGAAGGTCGCGGTGGCCCGGTCCAGGGCGTCGGCGAGCACGTTCGCCGACGGCGCGCCGGCCTGCTCGGCGTACATCTGCAGCGACGGCACGAGCGCGAAGAACTCCCCGAGGGAGTCCCAGCGCAGATAGTTCTCGGCGAGCAGCTGCTGGACGTGTTTGGGGGCCGAGCCGCCGGCGCCGGTCTCGAACAGCCCGCCGCCGGCGATCAGCGGGACGATGGAGAGCATCTTCGCCGAGGTGCCGACCTCCAAGATCGGGAACAGGTCGGTGTTGTAGTCGCGCAGCACGTTGCCGGTCACTGAGATGGTGTCCTCGCCGCGCCGCAGCCGGGCCAGCGAGTACGCGGTGGCCAGCGCCGGGGAGAGGATCTGGATGTCCAACCCCGTCGTGTCGTGCTCGGGGAGGTAGGCGTTGACCTTCTTGATGATCTCCGCGTCGTGCGCCCGCGAGTCGTCCAGCCAGAACACCGCCGGGGCGCCGGTCGCCCGGGCGCGGGCCACCGCCAAGGCGATCCAATCGCGCACCGGGATGTCCTTTGCCTGGCAGGCGCGCCAGATGTCGCCGGTTTCGACGTCGTGCTCCAGCAGCGTCTCGCCGGCGGAGTTCAGGACCCGGACGGCGCCGTCGGCCGGGATCTCGAAGGTCTTGTCGTGCGAGCCGTACTCCTCGGCGGCCTGCGCCATCAGCCCCACGTTGGGGACCGAGCCGATGGCGGCTGGGTCGAGCGGCCCGCGGGCCTTGACGTCGTCGATGACGGCCTGGTAGACGGCGGCGTAGGACGAGTCCGGGATGACGGCCAGGGTGTCGGCCTCGGCGCCGTCCACGCCCCACAGCTTGCCGCCGCCGCGGATCATCGCCGGCATGGAGGCGTCCACGATGACGTCCGAGGGCACGTGCAGGTTGGTGATCCCGGCGTCGGAGTTGACGTAGGCCAGCCGCGGCCCGCCGGCCAGCGCCGCGTCGATGTCGGCGCGGATGGCCGCCCCGTTCGGCAGCGCGTCCAAGCCGGCGAGGATCGCGCCGAGGCCGTCGTTGGCGGACAGCCCGGCTGCGGCCAGCTCTTCGCCGTGCGCGGCGAACACGTCGGCGAAGTACGCCTCGACCGCGTGCCCGAAGATGATCGGGTCGGAGATCTTCATCATGGTGGCTTTGAGGTGCAGCGAGAACAGCACGTCCTCGGCCTTGGCCCGGGCCAGCGCGTTGATCAGGAAGGCGCGCAGGTGCGCCACCTGCATGACGGTGGCGTCCACGATCTCCCCGGCGAGCACCGGCAGCTCGGCTTTGAGCGTGATCTGCCGCCCGTCGGTGGTCTCCAACACGATCGACAGCGTGTCGTCGGCGGCGAGGGTTACCGACTTCTCGTTGGCGCGGAAGTCATGGTCGCTCATGGTGGCCACGGTGGTCTTCGAGCCGGGATCGAACGAGCGGTTGCGGTGCGGGTGGGCTTTGGCGTAGGCCTTCACCGAGCCCGGCGCGCGGCGGTCGGAGTTGCCCTCGCGCAGCACCGGGTTGACCGCCGATCCCTTGACCTTGTCGTAGCGCGCGCGGGTCTCGCGCTCGGCGTCGGTGCCGGGGGCCTCGGGGTAGTCGGGCACGGCGTGGCCCTTGGCCCGCAGCTCGGCGATGGCCGCCTTCAGCTGGGGCACCGAGGCGGAGATGTTCGGCAGCTTGATGATGTTGGCGGTGGGCCTCTGGGCCAGCTCGCCCAGCTCGCCCAGGGCGTCGTCGGCGAGGCCGAACTGGGCCAGGATGCGGGCCGCCAGACCGATGTCGCGGGTCACCACCGGCACGCCGGCTTTGGCGGCATAGGCCTGCACGATGGGCAGGAAGGAGTACGTCGCCAGCAGCGGCGCCTCGTCGGTGTGGGTGTAGATGATCTGTGCTTGCTCGCTCACCGCGGCGCTCCCGAGCTCGAAGGTTTCTTGATGTCAAGATACCTGATCCAGGGCCGGCCTGTGGCCGCCGGCCCCGAGCCGTCTGCCGTATAGTGTCCCGGCGCCGGTGCGTCGAGACGGCTGCCGGACGCAGAGGAGGCTAGGGGTGGCGAAGCATTCCGCGTCGGTGGCGGCGGGCACGGTTCGGCACGGCCTCCGGCTCCCGGGGGTGTCGGTGGTGCTCGCTGTTGTCACTGCGGCGGTGTATCTGCCGTATTTCAAGGACACGTTCGGGTTGGACACCGTCAACCAGCTGGCCGGCAACCGCATGGATGGCGTGTGGGAGGGGCAGGGCAGGGCGGGCCTGGCCTTTGCCGGCCGGCTGGTCTTCCCCCGCTACACGATGGCGGCGAACCTATTGGCCCCGTTCCTCGCTATGGCAGTGCTCGTGGCGGCGGGCGTGTTGTTGTACTCCCTCGTGGTGAAACATGTCCCAGGGATCACGACGACCGCCGCTTTGGTCGCGGTCCTGACTTTCATCAACAATCCCGTCACCTATTCCCAGCTGTACTTCAAGCTGCAGGCCGTTCAGCTCGCCGTCGGCCTGCTCCTGGTCATTGCGGTCGGCGTGTGCTGGCTCAACGCTTCGTGGAAACCAGTGCGCGTCGTTCTGCTTTCGTCCGTGGTCCTCGGCGGGGCCTTCTTCATCTATCAGACGCTGGCGTTTTTCGCGGTGAGCCTGGCGCTATTCTGGATGGTCTTCGTCGAGAGCCGCAGGAAGTCGCTCATCGCCGTGTCGGCGGCGTCGATCGCCCTTGGAACGGTCCTGTACGAGCTGGTCAACACGATCTACACGCGCAGCCGAGGTCTGCGGGCCTCGTCCAGCATGTCATATTTCGGGCAATTCGTATCGTGGAACAAGCTGGTCACACTGCAAACAAACCGGGCGCGACTGTCCGCCGTCCTGCTGGTCTGTTTCCTCGCCCTCGCGCTCATCCTCGCCACCCGTGCCGCCCGGGCATCCGGCCTGTGGTCCACCAAGTTCTGGCTCGTCCTATTCGTCTGTTCAATATTCTTCATCGCGGTCGCGTTTGGAAACTTCCTGCTCCCGCCGAGGGTGTATTTTGGCACGTTCAACATTGTTTGCGCGGGAATCATCGTCGCGTTCGGCCAGCGCACCGGCACCGTTTGGATGAGACGCGCGGTTCGCGGCTCTTTCGCGGTCGCGTCCGTGCTGGCGCTGTCTGTCTTCGCGCTCTCGCTCAGATCGAACACTGTGTACGGGCAGGACAAAGCCATCCGGCAGCAGATCGAAAAGGGCCTCAACACCGCCGGGATAACGCGCGACAACGCCCCCCAGTGGACGCTTCTCTTCTGCGGCTCCGTCTCCTCCGCGAATGGGGGCGCCGTGTTGAAGGCGCTTGACGCGGTGACCACCGGGAACCGCTCCGCCTCGCTCTTCGCCGTGGGCGAGCAGACGGGGTGGGCCTATAACTTTCTCGGCCTCGACGGGTACCACTTCGCGACCACGCGCACCACCACCGCCTGCGTCAAGCCGGATGCAACCTCTCCCGTGCTGGTCAGCGCGAATCGCCAAACCAGTGCCGTCACGGTCAACCTGGCGGTCGCCCGGCCATGGGGCGGCGCGCCGAGGAAGGGCCAATCGGCTCGACGCGGCCGGAATCGGGTGGGGGAGCCAGTCGCCCGCTGTTGCCGGTTGGCTCGCAGAACACGATTTGGGGGGCCGCGCCGTCAGGCGCGGCCCCCCAAATCGCTGCCGACTAGAAGCGCGGTTGCTCCTGGACGCTCACCCACTGCTCGGTGGTGAACTTGTCCACCACCCACTGGGCGTTGAAGCGGCCGAGCCCGGAGGCCTTCTCGCCACCGAACATCACGTGCGGCTCGTCGTTGATCGACTGGTCGTTGACGTGGC
>WQZC01000036.1 GCA_009780925.1 Actinomycetes bacterium
CATCGTCGGGCGGTGCGCGCGAGCACCTGCGCGAGGTCAGTCATGTCATGTCCTTCCTGGCGGTCACGGGCCTGGCTGTCACAGGCTTGGTGGTCACGGGCTTGGCGGTTGCGGGCCTTGCGGTCACGGTTGGGGCGGCCGGTCGCGGGGCGGGGGCGCGGTCGGCGGGGTCAGTCGTCGGCAGGGCGGGCGCCTGGTTCCAGCACGGCCACGATGGGGATGTCGTGCTCGCGGCCGAAGGCTTCCCAGTGGTCGTTGCCGGCGGCGGCGAACGCGGCGGCGAGTTCCTCCCGGGTCCGGCCGACCAGGTTGTCGAGACGAGCGGCGAAGTGCGGTTCCAACGCGCCCACGGCGATGTGCCCGTCCGCGGTGGCGTAGATGCCGTAGGCCGGCAAGGCGCCGCCGAGCAGGCCGGTGGGCGTGGTGATGCCGTGCCGCACGCCGAGCGCGGCGTCGCGAGCCGCGTCGTTGAGCACGACGGTGTAGTGCAGCGCGGTGGCGCCACCGCGCGCCCGCGCGACCACCCCGGCGCACGCGGCGGCCGCCGCGCGCTCGCCGCCCAACAAGTCCGCGACCGGGGCCAGCGGCATGGCCGGAGGGCGCAGCAGCCCGTGCGCGGCCTGATAGGTCAGGTCGTGTCCGGCTTCGTCGCGCCGCTCGTCGCCGAAGCCGATGATCTCGACGTGCACCAGGTCGTGGCGCTGCGCCGCGTCGGACAGGCCCAGCCGGTCCAGGGCGGACGGCCGCACCGAGGTCAGCAGCACGTCGGCTTGGTCCAGCAGGCTGTCGAGTCGGTCGCGATCGCCGGGGTCCTTCAGGTCCAGCGTCACGACGGCCTGGCCGGCGGCCAGCTCGCGGTACAAGTCCGGCGCGAGTGCCGCGAGCGGATCGCCGCTCGGGGGCTCGACCTTGGTCACCGTCGCGCCGAAGCCGGCCATGCGGGCCGCGGCGACCGGGCCGGGGAGGTTGATGGCGAGGGAGACGACGCGCACGCCCGCCAGTGGTTGGAACGTCACAGTGCCAAGCCTCGATCTTCAGATCAGCGGATCTATACAGACGTAATGCAAATTGGTATGACTGTATAGTATCTTGGGTGTCCTGTGCAACAACCCGGAGCTCTAAGGTGGTGCGCATGGCGAACGCGGCGGACCGGCCCGGCGGGATCGAGCGCCAGCCGTGGGCGGACGCGCGGCCCACCGATGGCGATCTCACCGCGAAGGCGCGCATCCGCAACGCGGCGCTGGACCTGTTCGCCCAGCGCGGCGAGGACGGCACCACCATGCGCGCCGTTGCCGCGCGCGCGGGTGTCACCGTCGGGCTGATCGTGCACCACTACGGGCACAAGGAGGCGCTGCGCGAGGCCGTGGAAGCCGACATCGTCGCACGCTTCGCGGACGCCATCGAATCCGTGCCGCTGCGGGGCAAGGCGAGCGAGGTGGTGGCGGCCCGCGACCAGGCCGTGGCCGGCATGCTCGCCGCGTCCCCAGCCGTCGTGGACTACCTGCGCCGGGTCATCCTGCACCCCCAGCGCGAGCGGCGCGATCTGGTCAGCAAGTTGAGCCAGCTAGCGGCCGAGCAAATCACCGAGCTGCGGGCGCTCGGGCTCGCCTCGAACCGGCAGACCCTTGGGCGTCAGGTGGTCGGCCTCATGGTGCGCCAGCTCGGCGAGCTTTTCTTACAGCCGCTCGTCGATCGGATCACCGACGAGTTCGACCCCGCAGGGTCCGGCGCTGGCGACGGATCCACCCGGGCGGGGCCCGACGGGGCCCGACCGCGGCTGGTCGTCACGCTCAAATCGCCATCGTGATCATTGGCCAATTGGGTATTCGGAACCTGGCCAACTGGGCATCCACCGGTTGGCCAACTGGGCATCGGGAGCTTGGCCAACTGGGCAGTCTGTGAGATGGTTGGTCGCATGACGGTGACTCGAGCGGGCGGCCTGCTGCCAAGGCGCGCCGCAGCACCAATCAATGAGGCGTTGGCCGACACACGGGTCGTCCTCATCAATGGCGCCCGGCAGGTCGGCAAGAGCACGCTCGCGCGACAGGTCGGCCGGGACCATGGGGCGACCTGGTACACACTTGACGACGGCGCGACCCGTCGCCTGGTCGCCGAGGATCCGGCCGGATTCGTCCGCCTGGACGAACGGATGATTGTTGACGAAGTTCAACGCGATCCGGGTTTGCTCCTGGAGATCAAATCTTTGGTTGACGCGGAGCCGACCCCTGGTCGGTTCCTGCTGACCGGCTCGGCGCGGGTCCTGGGTTTGCGAGATCTTCCGGACACCCTCGTCGGGCGAATGGAGACAATCGAGCTGTGGCCTTTGTCCCAGGGTGAGATTGAGGGCACCGGTGATGGATTCGTGGACACGGCGTTCGCGTCCGGCCCTGACCTCCGACACGAATCAACCGTCTCGCGCGACGAGTACATAGACCGGGTCGTCAGAGGTGGATTTCCGAACGCGGTCCAACGGCCGGACCGACGTCGGACCGACTACCTGGTGGGATATGTCGCCGACCTGATCAACCGTGACGTGGTGCGGTTGAGCGAGATTGAACGCGGTCCCCAAATGCACGCTCTGGTCCGGACCCTCGCGGCCTGCTCCGGTCAGCCGATCGCGCCGGCCGGGATCGGTTCGGCGCTCGGCCTGGACAACAAGACCGTCGCGCGTTATCTCAGACTTCTGGAGGAGGTTTTCCTCGTCAAACGCATACCGGCGTGGACCCGCCGGATCAGCGCCCGCGCGACGGGTCAGGCCAAGACGGCCTTCGTTGATTCGGGTATTGCCGCAGCGGTGCTCGGGCAGGGCGTGGCACGCCTCCGAAAACCGGGAGCGCCCCTGGGCGGGCTCTTAGAAGGATTTGTCGCCATGGAGATCGCGCGCCAGCTTTCATGGTCGCGGACTGACGCGGCCATGTCGCATTTTCGCACGAAAGATCAAGTCGAGGTTGATATCGTCCTGGAGAATCGGCTGGGCGAAGTCATCGGGATCGAGGTGAAGGCATCGTCGACGCCCGCGCCCAAAGATTTTCGGGGGTTGCGCCATCTCGCCGATCGCGTCGGCGACGACTTTCTCGCCGGATATGTGCTGCACACCGGGCCGCACACCCTTCCGGCCGGGCCGAAAATGCGGGCCGTGCCCATATCGGCGCTCTGGGAGCTTGACTCGCCGGGTGACCCGCTGGATCTCCAATGATCTTCGGCGGGCGCGCCGCCAAGCCGCCGGCCCGCCCGTGACACCGTCGTCGTGGGATAGAGTCTTGATTCCATCCCACCGCACCGAAGCGGTAACAATCGCGAGGAGAACCCGCCGTGGCGCAATTGACCGTCGACTTCGTGGTGACCGGCGACCCGCAGCGGGCGCAGGCGACCGTCGTCACCGCTTTGGCGGCGGCCCAGTTCCGGCTGACCTGGGAGTCGCCGTGGAGCGGAGTCGCCGAACGCGGCAACAAGACCATGAATTTCCTGTTCGGCGCCTTCGCGCAGTACTTCAAGGTGGATATGCAGTTGACTGACGCCGGCGACGGGCGAACCGTGGTCCGCGTCGTTCGCAGCAATAGCGGGGCGATGGGCGGGGTGGCGGGTGTCGCGCGCATCCGCAAACAGTTCGCGGCGGTGGCGAGCGCGTTGGAACACGCGTTCCGCGGCGCGGGCGTGCTCGTCGCGCGCAACGACATCGCCGGCTAGCCGATCGGCGGGAGCCGCGCCCAAGCTGGTGATGGGCAGCCAAGCCGGTGATGGACGGGCAATGACGAGTGTTGGGGTGAGCGCGAGCGCGCTCACCCCAACAACGTTCCGGCCCCGCGGCCGGCGGCGCTACCGATCAGCTGACCGGAGTGGCGATGTATTGGTACTCCAGGTAGTCCTCGATGCCCTCGCTGCCGCCCTCGCGGCCCATGCCGGACTGCTTCACCCCGCCGAACGGCGCGGCGGCGTTGGAGATCGTGGCGCTGTTGACGCCCAGCATGCCGAACTCGAGCCGCGGCGCGATCCGCAGGACCCGCTCCATGTCTCGGGTGTGCAGGTAGCTGGACAGGCCGTATTCGGTGCTGTTGGCCCGCTCGCACACCTCAGTCTCATCGTCGAAGACGGTCACCGGGGCCACCGGGCCGAAGATCTCCTCGGTCAGGATGGGGGTGCCGATCGGGACGTCGCCAAGCACCGTCGGCGGGTAGAAGAACCCGCGTCCGGACGGCGCCTTGCCGCCCGCGCGCACCACGGCACCGTGCGCGACCGCGTCGTCCACCATCTCGGCCACGCCGTCGCGCTGCTTGGCGCTGACCAGCGCGCCGAGCTCCACCCCGTCGTCCATCCCGTCGCCGACCCGCAGGCCATTGAAGACCGCCGCCAGCTTCGCGGTGAACTCCTCGGCGACCCCGCGCTGGGCATAGAACGTGTTGGCGGCATTGCACGCCTCGCCGTTGGAGCGCAGCTTGGTGATCACGGCGCAGCGCACCGCCCGGTCGATGTCCGCGTCGTCGAAGACGATGAACGGCGCGCAGCCGCCCAGCTCCATCGAGGTCTTGAGCACCGTTCCGGAGGCTTGGGCCAGCAGCATGCGCCCCACCGGCGTGGACCCGGTGAAGGACACCTTGCGCAGCCGGGGGTCGGCGATCAACGGGTCGGTCACTTTGGCGGCGCTGGCGGAAGTGACCAGGTTGACCACGCCGTCCGGCACCCCGGCCTCGGCGAGCAGCCGGACGAAGGCCAGCGCGGTCAGCGGGGTGAGCGCGGCGGCCTTGATGACCGAGGTGCAGCCGGCCGCCAAGGCGGGGGCGATCTTGCGGGTGGCCATCGCCAGCGGGAAGTTCCACGGGGTGATCAAAAGGCTCGGCCCGACCGGCCGCTGCGCGGTGAACACGTGCAACGTCCCCTCGGGGGCGAGCGTGGTGCGCCCGCCGATGCGCACCGCCTCCTCGGCGAACCAGCGCAGGAACTCCGCGCCGTAGGCCACTTCGCCGCGCGCGTCGGCCAGTGGCTTGCCCATCTCCATGGTGATCAGGGCGGCCAGTTCGTCGGTGTGCGCGATGGTCGCCTCGAAGGCGCGGCGCAGGATCTCCGAACGCTGCCGCGGCGGGGTGGCCGCCCAGCCGGCTTGCGCCGCGCAGGCGGCGTCCAACGCTGCCTTGCCATCGGCCGGGGTGCCGTCGGCGACCTTGGCGATGGTCTCCTCCGTGGCCGGGTTGACCACTGGGAAGGTGGCGCCGTCACTCGCCGCGCGCCACTGTCCGTTGATGAATAGCTGGGTTGGCGCCAACGCCAGGGCGTTGGCGGGCAGTTCTGGGTTCGACATGATGACTCGCCTTCCGCGTTAGGACGATATTGATGAAGCGCAGCCGGCGCGCGCCGGCTGGGGACTGTTCAGCGCCCGAGGACCCGGTCCACGAGCGCGGCGAGGTGCGATGGCCGTCCGGTGCGGTGCTCCGCCGCGTCGGCCCAGTTCATTGCCCACAGCCCGGCGTTCGCGCCCAGCCAGCGCAGCGGTTCGGGCTCCCAGTTGCGGGACTGGTGCCCGACCCACGGTAGCTGGGTCAGCGGGGTCTGGCGGTGGGTGATCAGGTCGGCGAGGGTGCGGCCGGCCAGGTTGGTGGTGGAGACTCCGTCGCCGACGTAGCCGCCGGCCCAGCCCAGACCGGTGGTCTGGTCCAGTCCGACCGAGGCGTGCCAGTCGCGGGCGATGCCGATCGGGCCGCCCCAGCGGTGGGTGATTGGCGCTGAGCGCAGCACCGGGAACAGCTCGCGCAGGGTGCGGGTGAGCGCGGTGAACACTTTCGGCACTTGGTCGTAGGAAGGGTGGATCCGCGAGCCGTAGTGGTACGGCGCGCCGCGGCCGCCGAAGACCATCCGGTCGTCGGCGGTGCGCTGCCCGTAGATGATCAGGTTGCGGTGGTCGCTCCAGGTCTCGCGCTGGGCCAGCCCGATCTCGTCCCAGACCGACGCCGGCAAGGGCGCGGTGGCGACGATCAGCGAGTAGACCGGCACGGTGACTCGCCGCAGCCGGGGAATCTGAGCGGTGAAGCCTTCGGTGGCGCGGATCACCACGCCGGCGGACAAGCGGCCGTGCTCGGTGTCCACTGAGCCGGGGCCGATCGCGTTGGCGCGGGTCTGCTCGTAGATCACCGCGCCGCGCTGTTCCACCAGTCGCGCCAAGCCCCGGACCAGTTTGGCGGGGTGCACCGCGCCGCAATGCGGGGTGTAGGTGGCGCCGATGACGTCGGTCGCGGCGAGCCGCGCGCGGGCCGCGTCCGCGTCGAGCAATTCCAGGTCGAGTCCATACTCGGTATGCTCGGCCACCTCGGCGCGCGCCCGCGCCAGCTGCGCCTGGCTGCGGACCAAGCTGATCGTGCCGCCCAGCGCGATGTCGGCGTCGATTCCCTCGGCCGCCGCCACCCGGGCCACCTCGGCCACCGACTCCTCCATCGCGCGGTACTGCGCGATGGCCGCCTCCCGGCCGTGCTCGGCCGCCAGCCGGGCGATGTGCACCGGGTACAGCGCGGACAGCCAGCCGCCATTGCGCCCCGAGGCGCCGAACCCGGCGATCTCGGCCTCGACCAGCGCGATCCGCAGCGACGGATCGCGTTCTTGCAAGTAGTACGCGGTCCACAGCCCGGTGTACCCGGCGCCGACGATGGCCACGTCCACGTGGGTGGGCTTGGCCAGCGCCGGGCGCGCGACGATCGATTCCGGCAGGGTGTCGAACCAGAGCGACTCGGCAGGGTAGTTAATCATGGGACGCCTTAGTCCAGCATGGAATTGGGGTCGGTGGGTTGGCGGGCCCGGGCGTGGGCGACGCGGGTTCGCGCGACGTCGACTCGGGCGACGCGGGTTCGGTCGGTCTGGGTCAGATCCGCTCCCAGGCGCGGGTGAGCACGTCGCGCAGGATCTGCTCGATCTCGTCGAACTCCGGCTGGCCGACGATCAGCGGCGGGGACAACTGGATCACCGGGTCGCCGCGGTCGTCGGCGCGGCAGTACAGCCCGGCCTCGAACAGCGCGCCGGACAGGAAGCCGCGCAGCAGGCGCTCGGACTCGTCGTCGTCGAAGGTCTCCTTGGTGGCCTTGTCCTTGACCATCTCGATGCCGTAGAAGTAGCCGTCGCCGCGCACGTCGCCGACGATGGGCAGGTCGCGGAGCTTTTCCAGCGTGGCGCGGAAGGCGTCCTGGTTGTCCAGCACGTGCTGGTTGAGCCCCTCGCGTTCGAAGATGTCCAGGTTGGCCAGCGCCACCGCGGATGAGACCGGGTGCCCGCCGAAGGTGTAGCCGTGCGGGAAGGAGTTGTTGCCCTTCCAGAACGGCTCGGCGATGCGGTCGCTGACGAGCGTGGCGCCGATCGGGGAGTATCCGCTGGTGAGCCCCTTGGCGCAGGTGATCATGTCCGGCACGTAGCCGAACTTGTCCGCGCCGAACATCGTGCCGAGCCGGCCGAAGGCGCAGATAACCTCGTCGGAGACCAACAGCACGTCGTACTCATCACAGATCTCGCGCACCCGGTCGAAGTAGCCGGGCGGCGGCGGGAAGCAGCCGCCGGAGTTCTGCACCGGCTCCAGGAACACCGCGGCCACCGTGTCCGGGCCCTCGAACTCGATTGCCTGGGCGATCTGGTCGGCGGCCCAGCGGCCGAAGTCCTTCAAATCGTCGCCGTGCTCGGGGGCGCGGTAGAAGTTGGTGTTCGGCACCTTGGACGCGCCCGGCACCAGCGGCTCGAAGTACTTCTTGGCGTCCGGTAGCCCGGTGATCGACAGCGCGCCCTGCGGGGTGCCGTGGTAGGCGATGTGCCGGCTGATGACCTTGTGCTTCATCGGCTTGCCGACCAGCTTGAAGTATTGCTTGGCGAGCTTCCAGGCGGTCTCCACCGCCTCGCCGCCGCCGGTGGTGAAGAACACCTTGTTCAGATCGCCGGGGGCCATGTCCGCGAGCCGGTCGGCCAGCTCGATCCCGGCCGGGTGGGCGTAGGACCACAGCGGGAAGAAGGCCAGCTGCGACGCCTGCTTGGCCGCCGCCTCGGCCAGCTCCCGACGGCCGTGGCCGGCCTGCACCACGAACAGGCCGGCGAGCCCGTCGAGGTACCGCTTGCCGTTGACGTCCCAGACGTAGGCGCCCTCGCCGCGCACGATCGTGGGCACCGGGTTGTGCTCGTAGGACGACATCCGCGCGAAGTGCATCCAGAGGTGGTCGTAGGCCTTGGCGGCCAGCGCCTCGGCGTCGTAGCCGGAGGTCGATGCGGTGGTGGTTGGTGTGGTCATTTTGCACCCCAGTTGTAGGTCTGTTTGGCCAGTTTCAGGTAGAGGAAGGTTTCGGTGCGGTCGACGCCGTCGATGGAGCGGATCTCCGACAGCAGGTCGAGCAGATGCGCGTCGTCGGTGACCACCGCCTCGATGATCACGTCGTACGGGCCAGCGACGATGACGACGTAATCCACCTCGGGGATGGCGCCGAGGGCGTCCGCGACCTTGACCAGGTCACGGTCGGCTTGGATGCCGATCATCACCTGACGCGCGAAGCCGAGCTGCATCGGGTCGGTGACCGCCACGATCTGGATGACGCCGTTGTCAATCAGTTTCTGCACCCGCTGCCGCACCGCGGCCTCGGACAGGCCAACCGCCTTGCCGATGGCCGCGTAGGGGCGGCGGCCATCGTCTTGCAGTTGCCTGATGATCGCCTTGTTGATCTCATCGGGCTCGGGGTTCGCTGCCGGCCTCGTCGCCGACGGTCGTGCCATGTTCAGAGCATGGCACCTCAGGGCCGGTTTGGCAAGCGACTTCGTTGAAGAAGCGGTCCTGAGCGACGGATTCACGTGCAGAACCTAAGAATCTGTTCGAAATCCCTTGTCATGGGACGCTCAGTGTGACATGCTCCCCAGATCGTGCCCGCGCGTCCGCGCGGTCCACGTCCCGGTTGATGTCGAAGGAGGTCAATGGATGTCGGAACCACAAGTCCCCTCAGCTGGTGAGCTGCCCGCGATCGAGTTGCGAGGCGTCGCCAAGACGTTCGTCTCGAAGGCTGAGTCGTTCACCGCCGTTCAGGAGGTGAACTTGGCCATCGAGCAGGGCGAGTTCTTCTCCCTGCTCGGCCCCTCCGGCTGCGGCAAGACCACCACGCTGCGGATGATCGCCGGGTTCGAGGAACCCACCCGCGGCGAGATCCTGCTGCACGGCAAGGACATGGTCGGGGTGCCGCCCTACCGGCGGGACGTCAACATGGTCTTCCAGAGCTACGCCCTGTTCCCGCACATGAGCGTCTTCGACAACGTGGCGTTCGGCCTGCAGCGCAAGGGCGTCGACAAGGCCGAGATCACGCGCCGGGCCGGGGAGATGCTGGAGCTGGTCGGGCTCGGCGACCGGGGCAAGCGCCGGCCGAGCGAGCTGTCCGGCGGCCAGCAGCAGCGCGTCGCGCTGGCTCGCGCGCTGGTCAACCACCCCCGGGCGCTGCTGCTCGACGAGCCACTCGCGGCGCTGGACCTCAAGCTGCGCCAAGCCATGCAGATCGAGCTCAAGCGCATCCAGCGCGAGGTTGGCATCACCTTCGTCTTCGTCACCCACGACCAGGGCGAGGCGTTGACGCTGTCCGACCGCCTGATCGTGATGAACAACGGGTTCATCGAGCAGCTCGGCGCGCCGCAGGAGCTATACGAACGCCCGGCGAGCCGGTTCGTGGCGGGCTTCATCGGCACTTCCAACATCCTTTCCGGCACGGTGACGGGCGTTGACGGCTCGTTCGCGGTGATCGACCACGGCCCGGCCGGCCGAGTGCTGTTCGCCGCGGACGACGCGGCCGTCGGCGACGCCGTGGAGGTCACCGTCCGGCCCGAGAAGATCGAGATCCTGCGGCCCGGAGAGAGCCCGGAGCCCGGCCGGTGCGCGGTGCGCGGCACGGTCCGCGAGGTGATCTACCTGGGGACTTCCAACAACTACACCCTGGTGACGCCCCAGGGCAGCGAGGTGATCGTCTTCCAGCAGAACGCGTCCTCGCCCGCCGCCACCGCCACCCGAGGCGAGACCGTCTGGCTGACCTGGCTGCCCGAGCACAGCTTCCGGCTCGGCTCCGGCGCGGCGGGCCCGCGGGCCGTCGCCGCCTCCGACGCCGCGACGAACTGACGGGGTCGATATGTCTGCGCAAACTCCTCCTCCCCCCGAACCGGCGTGGCTGCGTGGCGCGTTGTCCCGCCGGGTGTCCCGGCGCGGCATGCTGCGGGCCATGGGACTGGGCGTGGGCGCGTTGGGCGCCGCGTCGGTGCTTGGCGCGTGCAGCGTGGCCGGCAGCCAGAAACCGCCCTTCCCGGACAACTACTGGGCCGGCCAGAAAAAGACTGGCCGTCTCAATTGGGACAACTGGCCGCTGTACATAGACACCGACACGGTCAATGGGAAGACGGTGTACCCGTCGATCCAACTCTTTGAGCAGCAGACCGGTATCAAGGTCAACTACTCGGAGAACATCCAGGATGTGGACACGGCGTTCTCCTCGATGCGCCCGGTGATCTCCGCCGGGCAGCCGACCGGGTACGACCTGATGGTGCTCACCAACGGCATCTCGTTGTCGGCGCTGATTGACCTGAACTTCCTGACTCCGCTCAACCAAGACATGATGCCGAACTTCTTCGCCAACGCTGGACCGACGGCGAAGAACCCCAGCTACGACCCCGGCAACAAGTTCACCGTGGCCTGGCAGTCCGGCATCACCGGGATCGCCTACAACCCCAAGTACGTCAAGCGCAAGATCACCAGTTTCCAGGATCTGCTCGACCCGGCCTTCAAGGGCAAGGTGGGCATGTTTGGCGACGTCCAGGATCTGCCCAATCTCGCGTTGTGCGGTGTCGGCGCCAATCCAGAGACGTCCACCGAGGCGGACTGGCGCAAGGCGGCGCAGATGCTCACCAAGCAGCGCGATGACGGCTTGGTGCGGGCCTACTATCTGCAGAATTATCTGAACCCACTGTCCAATGGGGATATCTGGATCTCCATGGCGTGGTCGGGGGACATTTTCCAGCAGAACGTGTCCACCCCGGGGCTCGACCTTCAGTTCGTGGTGCCCGAGGAGGGCGGCGTCGTCTGGACCGATAATCTGTGCATCCCCCGCTACGCCGCGCACCCGGTCGACGCGATGGAGCTCATCAATTTTGTCTATGAGCCGAGCGTCGCGGCGATGATCGCCGAGTATGTGAACTATTTCACCCCGGTTCCAAGCGCCCGTCAGTACATCCTCAAGGACGCGAAGGACGCCGACAACAAGGATGACGCGGATTCGTTGCTCGAAATAGCCGACAGCGAGTTGGTGTTCCCGACCCAGCAGATGCTCTCCAAACTGTACAACTATCGAACGCTCACCCCCACGGAGCTTGAGACGTGGAACCAGATCTTCGAACCGGTGTTCCAATCATGAGCACCGCGCGACCCCAGGGGAGGGAATCATGAGCGCGCAAACTGTGCCGCTGACCGAAGACGGCGTCCACGCGCAGAACGGGGTGCGGCGTTGGCTGGGCCGACGCATGGCGTACTGGCTGATCGTGCCCGGCGGGCTGTGGCTGGCGATCTTCTTCGTGGTGCCCGCGTTCTCGATGCTGTCGTTGTCGCTGATGTCCGGTGACTATATTCACGGCTTCAAGCAAACGTTCGAGTTCTCCAACTACAGCCGGGTGCTCTCGTTGTATGACACCCAGCTGTTCCGGTCGCTCTACTTCGCGGTCATCGTGACTCTGGCGTGCATCGTCCTGGCCTATCCGCTGGCGTATTGGATCGCGTTTCGGGCGGGCCGGCACAAGTCCACGTTCTTGCTGTTGTTGCTGCTGCCGTTCTTTGTCTCCTTCGTGATCCGGACACTGTCCTGGCAACTGATCCTCGCCGACAACGGTCCCGTGCTGGGCACGCTGCGGCACCTGCACTTGGTGTCCAACGATTTCCACGTGTTGGCCACCCCGGTGGCGGTGATCTGCGGGCTGGCCTATAACTTCCTGCCGTTCATGGTGCTGCCCCTGTATGTGTCCCTGGAGCGCATCGACAAGAAGCTGATCGAGGCCGCCAACGATCTGTACGCCAATCGCGCGCAGGCACTGCTCCGGGTGGTCTTGCCGCTGTCCGTCCCGGGTCTTTTCGCGGGCGTGCTCATGACGTTCGTGCCGGCGGCGTCGGACTTCGTGAACTCGCAGCTGCTGGGCGGCACGAACACCACGATGATCGGCCAGATCATTCAAACGCTCTACCAGACCAACCAGGACTATTCAGGGGCGTCGGCGCTGTCGTTCACCCTGATGGCCGTCTTGCTGGTGGGCATCTTTATCTACGCGCGAGTGCTCGGCACCGAAGACGTGATGGAGGCGACGGCCCTGTGAGCGCGACGACGGCCCCCCACTCGGCGGCCCAAACTGCCCTGACGCGCCGGTCGCACCGGCGCTGGACCTACTACATCCTGCCCGTCTACACGGCACTAGTGATCATCTACCTGTGCCTGCCGATCTTCGTGACCATCCTGTTCGGGTTCAACAACACCAAAGGCAAGTACAACACCAAGTTCCAGGGCTTCACCCTGAAGTGGTACCGCGACCTGTTCGCGATCCCGGGATTGACCAGCGCGCTGATCAACACCATCACGATCGCGATCATGGCGACCCTGGTCTCGGTGGTGCTCGGTTCGATGCTGGGCCTGGCGATGGGCCGGTACAGTTTCCGCGGCAAGGGCGCGACCGGGTTGACGCTCTTCGCGCAGATCGCCACGCCGGAGCTGGTGCTGGGCACCTCGCTGCTGTCGATGTTCTTGATGATCGGCATGGCGCGCGGGTATTGGACGATCTTGATCGCGCACGTGATGTTCTGTATCCCGTTCGTCGCGGTGACGGTCCAGGCGCGGGTCGCGGGGCTGAACCATTCCCTGGAGGAGGCGTCGCTGGATTTGGGTGCGACCCCCTGGGTCACCTTCCGGAAGATCACCCTTCCGATGATCATGCCGGGCGTGGTCTCCGGTGGGCTGCTCGCGTTGGCGTTGTCGATCGACGACTACGTGACCACGAGCTTCAACAACGGCTCCACTGAGACGTTCCCGCTGTGGGTGTTCGGCTCGTCCCGGATGGGCATCCCCCCGCAAGTCAACGTGATGGGCACGCTCATCTTCGCGTTCGGCGTGGTCATCGTGGTGGCGAACGTCCTGGTGGCTAGGAAAAAGAAGGTGTGAGCTGGGTGAGCGACGCACTGACCGACGTCGAGCACACACCGTTCTGGCTCGACTCGCCGGACGCGCCGGCGCCGGCCGACCCGCTGTCCGGCGCGACCAGCTGCGATCTCGCGGTTGTCGGCGGTGGGTACACCGGTCTGTGGACCGCGTTGCTCGCCAAGGAGGAGGACCCGGCGCGGGACGTGCTGTTGCTGGAGGCCGACCGGATCGGGTGGGCGGCCTCCGGGCGCAACGGCGGGTTCTGCGCGGCCAGCCTTACCCACGGCATCGACAACGGGCTGGCCCGCTTCCCCGACGAGATGCCGGCGCTGTCCCGGCTCGGCCGGGAGAACCTGGACGCGATCGAGGCGACGGTGCGCCGCCACGGCATCGACTGCGACTTCCGTCGCAGCGGCGAGCTCGACGTGGCCACCGCGCCGCACCAGGTGCCGTGGCTGCGCGAGGAGGTCGAGCAGGCCACCCGCTTCGGCGACGCGGCGGTGTTCCTGGACCGCGACGCGGTGCGCGCCGAGGTCGATTCGCCGACCTACCAGGCCGGGGTGTGGCTGACCGACTCGGTCGCGATGCTCGACCCGGCGCGGCTGGCCTGGGGGCTGCGCGCGGCCTGCCTGAAGCTCGGGGTGCGCGTCGTCGAGGGGACCGCCGTGACCGGGTTGGCGCGCGCCGGCGCCGGGGTGCGGCTGAGCACCCCCGCCGGCGCGGTCACCGCCCGGCAGGCGGCGCTGGCCACCAATGCGTTCCCGTCGCCGCTGCGCCGGCTGCGCCGGTACGTGGTGCCGGTGTATGACTACGCGCTGGTCACCGAGCCGCTGACCACCGAGCAGATGGCCTCGCTCGGCTGGGCGAACCGGCAGGGGGTCGGGGACCTGGGCAACCAGTTCCACTACTACCGCCGCACCGCCGATGACCGCGTGCTGTGGGGCGGGTACGACGCCATCTACCACTACGGCAGCGCGCTGCGCCCCGAGTACGAGCGACGCTCGGAAACGTTCGCCACGTTGTCCGAGCACTTCTTCCAGACCTTCCCGCAACTGGACGGGGTCCGGTTCAGCCACGCCTGGGCGGGCGCGATAGACACCTCCACCCGGTTCTTCGCGTTCCAGGGCAAGGCGCTGGGCGGGCGGGTCGCGCACAGCCTCGGCTACACCGGGCTCGGGGTGGGGGCGACCCGCTTCGGCGCCGCCGTGATGCTCGACCTGCTCGCTGGACGCGCCACCGCGGCGACCGCGTTGCGCGCGCCCAGCAAACGGCCATGGCCGTTCCCGCCGGAACCGATCCGCTACGCGGGAATCCAACTCACCCGACGGGCGCTGGCCCGGGCGGACGCCGCGAAGGGGCGGCGCGGGCTGTGGCTGCGCGCGCTCGACCGGCTCGGCCTGGGCTTCGACTCGTGACCGCCAGTCGTGCTACATGATGTACCAACAGTCACCCTTTGGAGGCACCAGCCAATGACCATTCCTCTCGCCCACTTCGCTCCCTCCGCCGGGGGGCCGGCGCTCCCCCAGGAGCGCCGGCTCGTCACCGCCATTCCGGGCCCCCGCTCCCAGGAACTGGCCGCCCGGGCGGCGGCGGCCATCGCCAAACCGGTCACCTCGACGACCATGCCGGTGTTCGCCGCCGCCGCCGGCGGCGGCGTGCTGGTCGACGTGGACGGCAACTCGTTCATCGACTTCGGCTGCGGAATCGCGGTGACCACCGTCGGCAACGCCGCCCCGGCGGTGGTGGCGGCGGTGCAGGCGCAGGCGGCCAGCTTCACCCACACCTCGTTCGCCACCACGCCGTACCCGGGCTACATCGAGGTGGCCGAGCGACTCGCCGCGCTCACTCCCGGCGACTTCCCGAAACGGTCGTTGCTGATCAACTCCGGCGCGGAGGCGGTCGAGAACGCGGTCAAGATCGCCCGTCGGTACACCGGCCGGCAGGCGATCGTGGTCTTCGACCACGCCTTCCACGGCCGCACCAACCTCACCATGGGCATGACCGCGAAGTCCATGCCGTACAAGAGCGGTTTCGGGCCGTTCGCGCCGGAGATCTACCGGGCGCCGATGTCCTACCCGTACCGCGACGGCCTGGACGGCCCCGCCGCCGCGGCGCGGACGATCAGCCAGATCGAGGCGCAGGTGGGCGGCGCGAACGTCGCCGCGATCGTCATCGAGCCGATCCAGGGCGAGGGCGGTTTCGTGGTGCCCGCGCCCGGCTTCCTGCCCGCGTTGGCCGCCTGGTGCCGGGACAACGGCGCGGTCTTCGTGGCCGACGAGATCCAGTCCGGCATCGCCCGCACCGGCGACATGTTCGCCTGCGAGCACGAGGGCGTGGTGCCCGACCTGGTGACCGTCGCCAAGGGCCTGGCCGGCGGGTTGCCGCTGTCCGGGGTCACCGGCCGGGCCGAGATCATGGACGCCATCCATCCCGGGGGCCTGGGCGGCACCTACGGCGGCAACCCGATCGCGTGCGCCGCGGCGCTGGCGGCGCTGGACACCATCGAGCGCGAGGGCCTGCTCGAACGGGCCCGCCAGATCGGCGCGATCCTCAGCGAGCGGCTGACCGCGCTGCGGGCGGCCGACCCGCGCGTCGGCGATGTGCGCGGCCGGGGTGCCATGCAGGCCATCGAGCTCGTCAAGCCGGGCGGCATCGCTCCGGACCCCGCCACCACGCTGGCGGTGGCCGACAAGGCCCGCCACGAGGGGCTGATCGTGCTCAACTGCGGCACCTACGGCAACGTGTTGCGGCTGCTGCCGCCACTGTCCATCTCCGACGCGCTACTGCACGAGGGCCTGGACGTGTTGGCGGGCGCGCTCGCCGCCACGCGGTGAGCCAGGCGCCTCATCCAGCCACCAAGACCCACCAAACCAACTCGCAGCGATCTCGAGACTTGACGTGAAAGGCAAACCGATGGCACGCAAACTGCAGAATTTCGTGGATGGGGTGTTCGTCGACTC
>WQZC01000037.1 GCA_009780925.1 Actinomycetes bacterium
ACGTCGCCCTTGAGGATGTGCAGGTCGGTGCCGCAAATGGTTACCGCGTCGACCCGGACGATCGCGTCCTGCGGATCGATGATCTTGGGATCTGGCACGTCCTCCCAGGAGCGCTGACCCGGTCCGTGGTATACCAAAGCCTTCATTGTGATGTTCCTCCTATTGATGGATGTTTCTGTTGCTCAAACGTCTGGCTTCGCAGCCATCGAATGAACGTGCTGGTTCGCGCGCTAATTGGCGCGTTTTGGGGTGAAATGCCGATCTGCGGCCTCGCATGGTCACAGATCTCATGGTTACAGATAGGGGTACCAGTATCCTTGAGGACATGAAGATGGACCCCGAGGCCACGCGTGACGTCACGAAGCGGTTGCGCCGCATCGAGGGGCAAATCGGCGGCGTCATCCGCATGCTGGAGGACGGCCGCGACTGCTCGGACATTGTGACCCAGTTGGCCGCGGCCAGCCGTGCGCTCGACCGGGCCGGGTTCACCCTCATGTCTGCGGGCATGCGCCAATGCATGGCCGCTGTCGCGCGCGGCGAGGCCGAGCCGATGAGCCCGGAACAGATGCAGAAACTGTTCCTGAGCCTGGCCTGAACGGGCCGGACGGCCCGGGCCGAACCAGTGTCCACAGCCACTTTGCCCGCTGCGAGCCGGTGCTGACAAGCACTGCTCGAACCCGCCGTGAACTGCGACACGATTTAGTCTATCCAGCCGGCCGACGCCTGGCGCTCGCGGCTCGCCCGCGCGCCGGACGGGCGCGCCGGTGGCTTGTGGTCCGGCCGGGACGGCGGCCCGGGCCTAGCGGACGCGCTGGGGCGGGCGTGATATATCTGCCCTGTGACTGACCTGACGGGCAAGGTGGCTGTGGTTACTGGCGCGGCGCGCGGCATTGGCGCGGCGATCGCGTCGCGATTGGCCCGCGACGGCGCCACCGTGGCGGTGGTCGACCTCGAACCGGAGCTGACCAAGCCCACCGTGGAGGCGATCCTCGCCTCTGGCGGCGCCGCGGTGGGAGTCGGTTGCGATGTCGCCAACGAGGGCGCGGTTCGCGCCGCCGCGGAACGGATCGCCGCCGAACAGGGCTCGATCGACGTGCTGGTGAACAACGCCGGGGTGACCCGCGACAACCTGCTGTACAAGATGAGCGCGCTTGACTGGGACACCGTGCTGGACATCCATCTGCGCGGAAGCTTCCTGTGGGCGCGCCACGCCCAGCAGCACATGGTCGATCGCCGCTGGGGCCGGATCGTCTCGCTGAGCAGCACCTCTGCGCTCGGCAACCGCGGCCAAGCCAACTACGCCACGGCGAAGGCCGGGATCCAGGGTTTCACCAAGGCGTTGGCGATCGAACTGGGACCGTTCAACATCAACGTGAACGCGGTCGCCCCCGGGTTCATCGAGACCGAGCTGACCAAGGCGACCGCCGAGCGGGTCGGGGTCGACTTCGGCAAGCTCAAGGACGGGGCCAAGGCCGGGGTCGCGCTGCGTCGGATCGGCCGTCCCGAGGACGTCGCCGGCGTGGTGTCCTTCCTGTGCAGCGAGGACTCCGCGTACGTCAGCGGTCAGATCATCTATGTCGCGGGTGGGCCCAGGGGGTAGTCGCGCGTGAGCACGGGACTGGCCCGCCAGGCCCGGGCCTGGCCGGCCGTCCCCGGGTCTGGCCCGTCGGCAACTGGTCCGGTCCGCCGGTGGCTGGTCCCATCGGCTGGCGATTGGTCGGCCGATGATTGCGCCGGTCGGGCGGTGATCGCGCCGGTCGGGCGGTGATCGCGCCGGTCAGCCGGTGACCAGGGCCGCCAGCTGGTCGGCGACCCGGGCGCAGCCGGCGATGTGCCAGCGCCGGCCATGCGCGCGCACCACCATGGCCACGCCCCCCGCGGCCCGCACCAGCGCGGCGCCGGGCAGCCAGTCCCAGGGCAGCGAGTCGTATTGCGCCGAGGCGCCGAGGCGCCCCGCGGCCACCGCGGCCAGCTCGATCGACCCCGACCCGAGCATGCGCACCGTGGCGGCGGCGCGCATCGCGCGCATCAGCGGCTCCCGCACGCTCTCGTCCGGCAGCGTCTGTGGGTGCAGGTAGGTGGCCAGCGACACCTCACTCAGCGGCCGGTCCACGATTGGTCCCACCGGCTCGCCGTTGCGCGTCGTCGGCTGCGCCATGCCCCCCAACCACAGCTCGTCGGTGGGCGCCTGGTAAACCGCGCCGAGCAGCGGCGTGCTGCCCGGGCCCTCGTCCGGGTAACCGGTGCCGGCGGCCAGCGCCAGCGCTGAGCACCAGATCGGCAGGCCGCAAGAGAAGTTGTAGGTGCCGTCCACCGGGTCGGCGTACCAGACGCGCGCACCGGGACCGCCGACCCGCGCGGCGCCCTCCTCGCCGACGAGGCCGTCCCCGGGCCGGGCCGCCGCCAGGCGCGCCGCGATCAACTCCTCGGCGGCGCGGTCGGCGGAGGTGACCACGTCGGTCACCGAGGTCTTGCGCGCGACCTCCACTCCGGCGCGCCGCAGCCGCTCGGCCAACCGCCCCGCGTCGCGCACCAGCTCGGCGGCCAGCTCGGCGTCATCCACGAGCACCGACCCTACGGCACGCCGATGCCCGTGGCGAGCCGCATTTCGCCCCGCGCGCCAAGGCCGCGCGTCGAGCTGGCCGGCGCCGGGGCGCGCTATCGGTGGGGCGGGTGTGGGCGGGGCCGGTCGGGCCGGCGCGGCGGCTCCCGTAGGGTCGCGACCGTGACACGCGCGCGGCCCCGAGTGGGCCACATCCAATTCCTCAATTGCCTGCCCATCTATTGGGGGCTGGTGCGGTCCGGGACGCTGCTGGATGTCGAGCTGACCAAAGACACCCCGGACCGGCTCAACGAGGCCCTCGTCGCCGGCGCGCTGGACATCGGGCCGATCTCGGCGGTGGAATACCTGCGCCACTGCGACGAGTTGCTGTTGCTGCCTGATCTGGCGGTCGGCTCGGACGGGCCGGTGCTGTCGGTGAACCTGGTCGCCACCCGACCGCTCGGCGAGCTCACCCGGGTGGCGCTCGGCTCGACCTCGCGCACCTCGGTGCTGCTCGCCCGGATGTGGCTGGCCGGGGCGCACGGGGTGCGGCCGGAGTACTTCACCTGTCCGCCGGACCTGACCACGATGCTTCTGGAGGCCGACGCCGCCGTGCTGATCGGCGATGTCGCGCTACGCGCCAACTATGAGGCGCCCCGGCGCGGGCTCGGGCTGTACGACCTGGGCGCGGCGTGGCGGGACTGGTCGGGCCTGCCGATGGTGTTCGCGGTGTGGGCGGTGCGGCGCGACTACGCGGCGGCCCACCCGGATCTGGTCGCGGCGGTGCACGCCGCGTTCGTGCGCAGCCGCGACGACGCGCTGGCCCACGTCGATGAGATCGCGCAGACCGCCGCCCGATGGGAGGTGTTCGACGCCGCGACGCTGGCCACCTACTTCCGCACCCTGGACTTCTCCCTCGGCGCGCGGCAGGTCGCCGGGCTGACCGAGTTCGCGGCCCGGGCCGCGGCGGCGGGAGCGGTCCCCAAGCCGGTGGTGCCGGAGTTCTTCGCCGACTGAGCTGTTGCCGGGGCGCGTTAGGCGTTGGGGGTCGTCCGATGCTCGATCGCGCGGCACTGCGCGCCGCCTGTGGCGCCCGGTTCAGTTCGTCAGCCGCCAGGTGTGGTCGCCACGGTTTGATGTGATCGTCACGATGATGGTGGAGCCATCAGCGATGCAGGTGAATGTCTTGCCAGCGTCGATGGTGATGTTCTTGCCGCCATTGCACAAGATGTTGCTGAACTTGTGCAATGGGCACCGCCCCTGTCACGTTGATCTTGCCCGCGAACCGGGCAACGCTTTGTTTCGACTCTAGTTGTGAGTGTGCTCGGTCCAGTTCATGCCGTCGTGGTATCGCAAGGTTGCCTGGCGGTGCGGGTCCGGGTACCACCCGGCCGCCGCTGTCGCGCTTCCCGGTGGCAGCGCCTGTTGCGCCGGGACGGCATAGGTGTTCGGATAGCCGGCTGGATAGGGGATGTTGTTCGGCGTCATTTGCACGTAGGTGACGCTCTTAGGCTGGTTGCTTCCGAGAGACATGGCGAGCGCTATGACCCAGCCAATTACGGTCCAACCCAAGAGGATGTTGATCACAACTACTGAACCGACGCTCGGTATGTGCCGCCTAGCGGCGATCATGATCGGAAGAAAGTACACCAAAATGGGACATATGATGAGTAAGATCATTACGAAGGCGAGGCTGCCCGAACCTGAACCGCCCACTTAGTGATCCGTCCGTTCGGGGACCGAGCGAGGCGGCTGGCTCGAGCCTACGACGGCTTTCCCCGATGCTCGGTCCGGCGAGGGACGGTTCCACTGGAGCGCGGCGGCACGAGCGCCGGACGCGGCCCAGAGACCGGCGTGGATGCGAACCTCAATCATGGGCTGACCTCCGAGCGGGGAGCGTCGCACGACGTCCCTGCCAGCAGTCTACGGCCAAATATGGCCGTATTGCGCGACGGGTACCTGGTGGTGTGTACCTGTGCCAGCTGGCGAACGACGTGCTGAACTCCGGGCGGTTGGGCAAGCCGTCAAGAACCGCAGGACGGGTTTGGGTTTGTCGCACCGAGCGTTGGCGGAGGCTTCCGGGGTCGGCGAACGGACCATTCGCAGTATTGAGGCGGGGGATCACGCAGCGCGTCTGGACAACTTGATCGATTTGGCGCACGCGCTCGGCGTGCGAGTAGCCGTCCTGTTGCGGAACGCGGACCCCGACCCTGACGAATGACGGACTCAGCCGCGAGCGCTCGCGCGGCCCACATCCTTGCCCGTAAGCTGGCGGGCGTGTCTCGCGCTATTGATCAATTGTTGGCCCACGCCGCGGATGGCGGGCGGATCGAACCGGACGAGGCGCTGGCGCTCTACACCGAGGCCCCGCTGCACGCGCTGGGGGAGGCCGCCGACACCGTCCGGCGCCGCCGGTACCCGGACAACATCGCGACCTACATCATCGAACGCAACATCAACTACACCAACGTGTGCGTCACCGGCTGCCGGTTCTGCGCCTTCTACCGCCCGCCGAAACACCCCGAGGCCTGGACGCACACCGACGAGGAAATCCTGCGCCGCTGCGGCGAGGCGGTGGAGCTGGGCGGGACCCAGATCATGCTGCAGGGCGGGCACAACCCAGAGCTTGGCATCGAGTGGTACGAGCGAGTCCTCGCCGCGATCAAGGATCGCTACCCGCAGCTGACGCTGCACGCGCTCGGCGCCTCGGAGGTCGTGCACATCGCCAAGACGTCGGGGCTGGACCACGCCGCGGTGATCAACCGGCTGCGCGCGGCTGGGTTGGACTCCTTCGCCGGCGCGGGCGCGGAGATCCTGGCGTCCCGGCCGCGCGCCGCCATCGCGCCGCTCAAGGAATCCGGCGAGCTTTGGCTCGCGGTGATGGAGATCGCGCATGGCCTGGGCATGCGGTCCACCGCCACCTTCATGATGGGCACCGGGGAGACCAACGCCGAACGCATCGAGCACCTGCGGCTGATCCGGGATGTGCAGGACCGCACCGGCGGTTTCCGCGCGTTCATCCCGTGGACCTACCAGCCGGAGAACAATCGGTTGCGCGGGCACACCCAGGCGACGAAGCTGGAGTACCTGCGGATGGTGGCGACCGCCCGGCTGTTCTTCGACAACATCGCGCACCAGCAGGGGTCCTGGCTGACCACCGGAAAGGACATCGGCCAGCTGAGCCTGCATTTCGGCGCTGATGATCTGGGCTCGCTGATGTTGGAGGAGAACGTCGTCTCCTCGGCCGGGGCGCGGCACCGGTCCGGCCTCGCCGAACTGATCGCGCTGATCCGCGGCGCGGGGCGCGTTCCAGCGCAGCGCGACACCCGCTACCGCCACCTGGTCGTGCACGATGATCCGGCCAACGATCCGACCGATGACCGCGTCCACTCGCACATCTCCTCCACCGCCCTCGCCGTGACGGCCGCGCCGGCATGAGCCGCGCCTCGCTGGAGAAACAGCCGGGTGAAGTCGCCGCGATGTTCGACGCGGTGGCCCGCCGCTACGACCTGACCAACTCGGTGCTGTCCGGGTGGCGGGACGGCAGCTGGCGGCGCCGGGTCCGCGAGGCGGCCGAGTTGCGGCCCGGCGATTGGGTGTTGGACCTGGCCGCCGGCACCGGGGTGTCCACCCTTGAGCTGTCCCGTTCCGGGGCGCGCGCCGTCGCCTGCGACTTCTCGTTGGGCATGCTGCGCGCCGGACGGGCGCGGCGGGACCGGGCGCAGCTGCCGTGCGTGGCCGGCGACGCGCTGCGCCTGCCGTTCGCCGACGCCGTGTTCGACGCGGCCACCATCTCCTTCGGACTGCGCAACGTCGCCGATGTGGACCTCGCGCTCGCCGAGCTGGCTCGGGTGGTCCGCCCGGGGGGCCGGCTGGTGGTGTGCGAGTTCAGCCGTCCGACCTGGGCCCCGTTCCGGCTGGTGTACCTCGGGTACCTGATGCGCGCCCTGCCATGGGTGGCGCGACGGGTCTCCTCGAGCCCGGACGCCTACGTCTACCTGGCCGAGTCGATCCGCGCCTGGCCCGACCAGCCGCAGCTGGCCCGCAAGATCGTCGCCGCGGGTTGGGCGGAGGTCACCTGGCACAACCTCACCGGGGGGATCGTCGCCTTGCACCGCGCGACCAAGCCCGCCGGTTGAACTGGAGCCCACCGGTTGCCCGGGTGCCTGCCGGATGTCCGGGCGCCCACCGCTGAGCCGGTGCCCGGGATCTGAGTGATGTCGCGGGCGCCTGGCTCGCGACTCAGTGCGGCGACATGTCCGGTGGTTCGGGTTGTTCGCCTTGTTCGGCCAACCGCCGCACGGACGAGGCGATCTCCGCCTCGGCGGCGGCCCGTCCCACCCAGGTGGCGCCCTCGACGCTCTTGCCGGGTTCCAGGTCTTTGTAGACGGTGAAGAAGTGCTGCACCTCGAGCCGGTCGAACTCGGGCAGATGGTGGATGTCGCGCAGGTGCTCCAGGCGCGGATCACTCACCGGAACCGCCAGCACCTTGTCGTCCGGCCCGTTCTCATCGGTCATGCGGAACATGCCGATCGCCCGGCAGCGCACCAGCACCCCGGGGAACAGCGATTCCCCACCCGGGATGATCACCAGCGCGTCCAGCGGATCGCCGTCCTGTCCCAGGGTGTCCTCGATGTAGCCATAGTCGGCCGGGTACTGCGTCGAGGTGAACAACGTGCGGTCCAGTCGGATGCGGCCAGTGTGATGATCAACCTCGTATTTGTTGCGGCTCCCCTTGGGAACCTCGATCAGCACATCGAATTCCACGGTTGGCGCCCTCCGGTCCCGGGACCCGCGACGCGGCCGATCCGCTCGCGGCTGGCTTGATATCTGACGCGGATAGTCTGACGCACCATGAGCGGGTCGCGGCCACGGGTGGCGTTGGGAGCCCTGCTCGTCACGGTGTTGTGCGCGGCGGCGCTGGCCGGTGGCTACCTCGGCGCTCATGCCTGGCGGCTGCGCGACCGGGCGCCCGCGCCCACCGCACCGCCGACCCCGCCCGCGGTGGCCGGCGCGACGGCCGCGCCTACCCTTGCGACTTCGTCGGCCGCGCCGGTTCCGGTCGCCGCCCGCGTCGCCGCCGCGCTGGCCGGTCCGCTCGCTGACCCGCGCCTCGGTGGAGTCGTGCGCGCGTACGTCGCGGACGCCGCCACCGGCGCGGTGCTGTTGGACCGCGATGGCGCCGCGCTGGGCGCGCCCGCCTCCACCGCCAAGCTGGTCACCGCCGCGGCAGTGCTGGCCGCCTACCCGCCGACGCATCGGCTCGTCACCCGGGTGGTGGCCGGCGCGGCACCCGGCGCGGTGGTCCTGGTCGGCGGCGGGGACTCGACGCTAAGCGCCGCCCCCACCGGGACCCCGAGCGTCTATCCGGGCGCCGCGCGGATCGCGGACCTGGCGGCCCAGCTGGCCGGTCGGGGCGTCACCAGAGTCGAGATCGACGCCTCGTTGTTCACCGGACCGGCGGTGTCGCCGCACTGGGCCGATGGGGACGCGCCGAGCAGCTACGCGGCCCCGATCACCGCGCTGGCGGTGGATGGCGGTCGCGACCGCCCGGCCGATCTCGTGCGCAGCGCCGATCCGGCGGGCGCGGCGGGCCGGGCGCTGGCGCGCGCGCTCGGGCTGCCGGCCAGCGCGGTCCGCGTGGGGCGGGCCGCGCCCGGCGCCGCCCAGTTGGCGAGCGTCTCTTCGCCGCCGCTCACCGAGCTGGTGGCGCAGATGTTGGCGCAGTCGGACAACGTGCTCGCTGAGTGTCTGGCCCGGCTGGTCGCCGTCGCCCGGCACGCTCCGGCCAGCTTCGCCGGGGCGGCAGCAGCGGTCCGGGCACAGCTCCGCGCGGCCGGCGTGGATGTCGGCGCTGGGCTGACCGACGGCAGCGGCCTGGCCGCCAGCGACCGGGTCGGTGCCGCGGCCCTGGTCGCGGTGTTGCGCGCTGCCAGCGCGCCGGACCAGCCCGGGCTGCGCGCGCTGCTCGCCGCGCTTCCGGTCGCCGGCTGGGACGGCACGCTGGCCGACCGGTTCGGTGGCTCGCCCGCCGCCGGCGTGGTGCGGGCCAAAACCGGCACATTGACCGGGGTCTCCGCGTTGGCCGGGGTGGCGCAAGACCGGGACGGCCGGCTGCTCGCGTTCGCCGTGCTGGCCGATGGGGTCGGGCCCGCCGAGGCCGACACCGCCGACGCCGAGGCCGCGCTCGATCGGGTCGTCGCGGCGCTCGCCACCTGCGGTTGCCGCTGAGGCTGTCGGCGTGCCGTCGCGGCTGTCGCGGGTTGTCGCGGCGGATGGCGGGCGGACGCGGTGGCCGACGCGCGAGGCGACGAACGACGCGCCGGGGCGGTGCGGTCGGCGAGCGCGCGCGGTGCGTAGCGTGGGCGCAATGAGCGGGTTGATCGACTGGGACGTGGCGCTGCGGTCGGCCAAGGGGTTGTGTCCCGCGCCGCCATCGGTGACCCGGGCCGAAGCGGACGAGGTGGTCGGCCAGCTCTACCGGGACGCCGAGCGGGCGGGCGGGTTGGTCGCCGAGCTGACCTCGTTGCGCGAGCCGCCGGTCACCGCGCGGACGCGGGTGGTGGATCGCCCCGGCTGGGTCGAGGTCAACGTCGCCGGGTTGCGCAACGTCATGGGGCCGCTGGTGGATCAGCTGGCTGAGGCCAACGCCACGGGTCCGCTCGCCGAGCGCCTCGGCGGCCGGGCCACCGGGCTGCAGGCCGGGGCGGTGCTGGGGGTGCTGTCGGCCAAGGTGCTCGGCCAGTTCGAGTTCTTCGACCGCGCGGACGGACAACTGTTGCTGGTCGCGCCGAACGTGGTGGCCGTGCAGCGCCAGTTGGCGGTCGAGCCAGCCGACTTCCGGTTGTGGGTGTGCCTGCACGAGGTGACTCACCGCGTGCAGTTCACTGCGGTGCCGTGGCTGCGCGAGCATATGCTCGCCGAGGTGACCGCGCTGTCGGCGAGCGTCTCGACCGACCAGGAGGAGAGCTGGGCTCGGGTGCGGGGCGCGCTTGGCGAACTGGTCAGCGCGGCGCGCGGGCGCGGGGAGGCCACGGGATTGCTGGCCGCGCTGGCCACCGAAGAGCAGCGCGCCGTCCTCGAGCGGGTCACGGCGTTCATGTCTCTTATCGAGGGGCACGCGGAGTATGTGATGAACGCGGTCTCCCCAACGGTCATCCCCACCCGCAAGCTGATCGGGGACCGGTTCGGGGCGCGTCGCCGGCGTGGCGGCAACCCGCTGGACCGGTTGCTGCGGCGGCTGCTCGGCCTGGATGCCAAGACGCTGCAGTACGTCCAGGGCGCGTCGTTCGTCCGCGCGGTGATCAACCGGGTGGGCCTGGACGGCTTCAACGCGGTCTGGACCTCGCCGGCGACGCTGCCCAGCACCGACGAGATCGCCGCTCCGGCGGCGTGGGTCGCCCGGGTGCACGGCTGACCGGGCGGGGCGCCGAGCGACGGCTTGCGGAGCGAGCGATGTGCCGAGCGACGGCTTGCGGAGCGAGCGATGAGCCGAGCGACGGCTTGCGGAGCGAGCGATGAGCCGAGCGACGGCTTGCGGAGCGAGCGATGTGCCGAGCGACGGCTTGCGGAGCGAGCAATGAGGACTAGCCCCGCGCTCGCGCAGGTGCGGCGGGCGGTTCGGCAGGCGCTGCCCGCCGGTCGGGTGGTGGTCGCCTGTTCTGGCGGCGCCGACTCGCTGGCCTTGGCCGCGGCGGTCGCGTTCGAGGCGGCCCGGTCGGGTCCCCCAGCCGGGTTGATCACGGTGGACCATGGCTTGCAGCCGGGGTCGGCCGCGCGGGCGGCGGCGGTGGCGACGCTCGGCCATGAGCTGGGGCTCGACCCGGTGGTGATCGTTCCGGTCGCGGTGGATGGCGGCGGCGGGTTGGAGGCGGCCGCCCGGACCGCCCGCTACGCGGCCTTGGACGGCTTCGCCGCCGCGCTGGACGCGGACCTGCTGCTCGGCCACACCCTTGATGACCAGGCGGAGACCGTGCTGCTGGGGTTGGGCCGCGGCTCGGGGCCGCGCTCGATCGCGGGCATGCGCGCGGTCGACGGGCGCCGCATCAGGCCGCTGCTCGGCGTGCGGCGGGCGGCGACCGCCGCCGCTTGCGCCGCGTTGGGATTCGCGCCCTGGGAGGACCCGCACAACCGCGATCCCCGCTTCCAGCGGGCCCGGTTGCGCGGCGAGGTGCTCCCGCTGCTGGAGGATGTGCTCGCTGGCGGCGTCGCGGAAGCGCTCGCGCGCACCGCGTCGCTGTTGCGGGAGGATCTGGACGCCTTGGATGAGTTGGCGCGCGCCCAGTTGGCGGCGCTCGCCCCGGCGCCGCCCGGCGAAGGCGTGCCCACGTCGGGTCGGGCCGCGCCGCCGGTGGCCGTGGCGTCGGGGGTCGCGCTGCCGGTGGCCGCGCTGTCCGGCCTGCCGCGCGCGCTGCGCACCCGAGTCTTGCGGCAGTGGGCGCGCGCCGGCGGGACCGGCCCGTTGACCGCCGCTCAGCTGGTCGCGCTGGACGCTTTGATCACCGTCTGGCACGGGCAGGGCGCGGTCGATCTGCCGGGGGGTTTCCGGGTGGCGCGGGCTTCTGGCAGGCTTGCGCTGGCACCTTCAATCAACCGGCAGGAGTGACATGCCCTCCGAACTCGACGTGGACATCGAAGCGGAGATCCTCTCCACTGATCGGATCCGGCAGCGGATCGCCGAGCTGGCGTCAGCGATCGACGCCGACTACGCCGATCGTGAGCCGGTGCTGGTCGGTGTGCTCAAGGGCGCGGTCATGTTCATGTCCGATCTCGCCCGGGCGCTGGCCCGGCCCTCGACCATGGAGTTCATGGCGGTCAGCTCGTACGGCAGCGCCACCACCAGCTCCGGGGTGGTGCGCATCCTGAAGGACTTGGACCGGGATATCACCGGCCAGCATGTGCTGATCGTGGAGGACATCATCGACTCCGGGCTCACCCTGTCCTGGTTGTTGCGCAATCTCGCCAGCCGCAGCCCGGCGTCGATCGAGATCGTCACGCTGTTGCGCAAACCGGACGCGGTCAAGGTCGAGGTGCCCGTCAAGTACGTCGGGTTCGACATCGCCAACGAGTTCGTGGTCGGCTACGGGCTCGACTACGCCCAGCGCTATCGCGGCCTGCCCTACATCGGCCGGCTCAAAGCCTCGGTCTATGGCGGCTAGGAGCGAGCGGAGCGCGCGAGCTCGCTCGCGTGTTTCCGAGCGACGACGCCCGCCTGAGGACCGTCGGGACGATATGGCGGCTAGGAGCGAGTGGAGCGCGCGAGCTCGCTCGCGTGTTTCCGAGCGACGACGCCCGCCTGAGGGCTGCGGCGCCCACCGGGCGGCAGCTGATCGGTGGCCGGAACGTGGTGGGTCCCCGCGGCGTTGACTGGGTGATCGGTGGCCCCGGAGGGCGCGGGATTCCGAAAAATCCGCGTCTGCCGTGTACCGTCGTCAGGTGTCACGCGTGAGTGTCCACAGGCTGAGCGGGAGGAATGCGGGAGCGCATGGGTAATCGGGCACCCTCCGTGCGTGTCGCGGCGAGCGAGGAGCGGAGGGAGTTCGCGGGCCGGCTAGCGTCCCGTGACGAAACGTATGGATCGTAAGCGGGTATATCGGTCGTGGTGGCTGTGGGTTCTCGTCGCCGTGGTACTGGTCTTCGTGTTGCAGTCGGTGGTCGGCGGCGGCAGCTCCTTCAAGTCGGTGGACACTTCCGACGCGATGGCGCAGATCGCTGCGGGCAACGTCACGAATGCCACAATCCATGACAAAGAGCAGACTCTTGAGCTCACATTGAAGGATCCGCTGAGCGGCAGTTCGAAGATCAAGACTTCCTATCCCGCAGACGCCACCGCGACGATCTTTACTGACTTGGCCAACGACCACGGGGCGACGTTCACCACCAAGGTGTCCCGCGCCAACGCCTGGTTGAGCGTGCTGCTCAGCCTGCTGCCGGTGTTGCTGATCATTGGATTGCTGTTCTTGGTGATGAGCCAGATGCAAGGCGGCGGCAACCGGGTGATGAGCTTCGGTCGCAGCAAAGCCAAGCTTGTGAGCAAGGACACCCCCAAGACGACGTTCGCCGATGTCGCGGGAGCCGATGAGGCGATCGAGGAGCTGCAGGAGATCAAGGACTTCCTGCAGAACCCGGCCCGGTACCAGGCGCTCGGCGCCAAGATCCCCAAAGGCGTGCTGCTGTTCGGCCAGCCCGGCACCGGCAAGACGCTGCTCGCCCGGGCCGTCGCCGGGGAGGCGGGGGTGCCGTTCTACTCGATCTCCGGCTCGGACTTCGTGGAGATGTTCGTCGGAGTCGGTGCCTCCCGGGTGCGCGACCTGTTCGAGCAAGCCAAGGCCAACGCGCCGGCGATCATCTTCGTCGACGAGATCGACGCGGTCGGCCGGCACCGCGGCGCGGGCCTGGGCGGCGGGCACGACGAGCGCGAGCAGACCCTCAACCAGCTGCTGGTGGAGATGGACGGCTTCGACGTCAAGGGCGGCGTGATCATGATCGCGGCCACCAACCGTCCCGACATCCTCGATCCGGCGCTGCTGCGCCCCGGCCGGTTCGACCGGCAGATCGCCGTCTCCGCTCCGGACGTGGAGGGGCGCAAGGCGATTCTCGCGGTGCACGCCAAGGGCAAGCCGTTCGACGCCGATGTCGACCTAGGCGTGATCGCGCGCCGCACCCCGGGTTTCACTGGGGCGGACCTGGCCAACGTGATCAACGAGGCGGCGCTGCTCACCGCGCGCCAAGGCGGCCGGATGATCACCAACCAGGCGCTGGAAGAGGCCATCGACCGCGTGATCGCCGGCCCGGAGCGCAAGACCCGCGCGATGAACGAAAAGGAGATCCGCAACACCGCCTACCACGAGGCGGGCCATGCGCTGTGCGCCTGGGCGATGCCCAACCTGGACCCGGTGCACAAGGTCACCATCCTGCCGCGCGGACGCTCGCTCGGGCACACCCTGGTGCTGCCGATGGAGGACCGCTACACCCAGACGCGCTCGGAGATCCTCGACACCCTGGTGTACATGCTGGGCGGTCGCGCCGCTGAGGAGCTGGTGTTCCACGAGCCGACCTCCGGCGCCTCCGACGACATCGACAAGGCCACCAAGCTGGCCCGGGCGATGGTCACCGAGTACGGCATGAGCGCCAAGCTGGGCGCGGTGGTGTACGGGGTCAAGGACTCCGAGCCGTTCCTCGGCCGGGACTATGGCCACCAGCGCGACTACTCGGAGGAGATCGCCGCCGAGATCGACGCCGAGGTCCGTGACCTGATCGAGGGCGCGCACGACGAGGCGTGGGAGATCCTGGTCGCCTACCGCGACGCGCTCGACGCGATGGTGCTGGAGCTGGTCGAGAAGGAGACCCTGGGCACCGAGGACCTGGAGCGGATCCTGGCTCCGGTCCGCAAGCGGCCGCCGCACAACACCTTCACCGGTTTCGGCAAGCGGACCCCCAGCGATCGCCCGCCGGTCGAGATCACCGCCCGGGTGGCCAGCAATGGCGCGTCCGGGGGCGGCCGACCGGTGCGGAACGACCCGCGCGCCACGGTGCCGGCCGGCCCGCGCGCGAGCGTCGCGGGCGGATCGGCCGAGGTGCCCGCGCCGCCCGGCGCCGCGTCGGATGGCGATCCCGGCCCGGCGGCCGGCGGGCCATCGGATGGGGCGTTCCCTTCCACTTATGGGTATCCCTCGGGGGTGCCGTGGCCGGGTCCGGCCTACCCGCCGGCCCCGTACTCGTCGCCCTATCCGCCGGCTCCCTACCAGTCGCCCTTCCCGCCCGGGCCGCCGCCCCCGGCGAGCGGCGAGTCGACGCGCCCGGACGGCCAACAGGACCAGCGGTGAGTCGCGCGGACGGCCCGCCGCGCGCCGGGGTGGACGCCGACCGCGTGGCGGCGGCCGTTCGCGAGTTGCTTCTCGCGGTGGGCGAGGACCCGGATCGCGAGGGGCTGCGGGACACGCCGGCGCGGGTCGCCCGAGCGTGCGAGGAAGTGTTCGGCGGCATGTTCGTCAACCCGGACGACGTGCTGCAGACCACCTTCGACGAGAACCATGATGAGCTGGTGCTGGTGCGTGACATACCAACTTTCTCGATGTGTGAGCACCACTTGGTGCCGTGGCGGGGGACGGCGGCGGTCGGGTACATCCCCGGCACCGATGGGCGCGTCACCGGTCTTTCGAAACTCGCGCGCCTGGTGGACCTGTACGCCCGGCGTCCGCAGATGCAAGAACGGCTGACCAGCCAGGTCGCCGATGCGGTGGTGCGCCGGCTCAAACCGCAGGGGGTCATCGTCGTGGTGCGCGCCGAGCACCTGTGCATGTCGATGCGCGGGGTGCGCAAACCCGGAGCGCTCACCGTCACCTCCGCGGTGCGCGGGCTGTTCAAGTCCGACCCGCGAACCCGCGCGGAGGCGATGAGCCTGATCCTTGGATGACGATCGCGATGGCCTTGCCCCGACCCGCCGACCGGCTAGTCGTCATCGGCGTGCTGAACGTCACCCCCGACTCGTTCTCCGACGGGGGACGGCACGACTCGCCCGCCACGGCGCTCCGGCGCGGCCGGGAGCTGTGGGCGCAGGGCGCGGACCTGGTTGACGTGGGCGGCGAGTCCACCCGCCCGGGCGCGGGACCGGTGGACGCCGCCGAGCAGATCCGGCGGGTGTGCCCGGTGATCGAGGCGTTGGCGGCCCTTGGCGTCCCGATGAGTGTCGACACCACCCGGGCCGCCGTCGCGGCCGCCGCGCTCGCCGCCGGGGCCAGCGTGATCAACGACGCGTCGGGCGGGCTCGCCGACCCGGACATGGCACGCGTCGCCAGCGACGCCGGCTGCCCGTGGATCTTGACCCATTGGCGTGGCCCCAGCGTCGCGATGGCCGCGTCGGCGCGCTACCGCGACGTCGTCGCCGAGGTGGCCCAGGAACTGACTGAGCGCGTCGCGGCGGCGGAGCGGGCTGGGGTAGACCCCGGGCAGCTGGTGATCGATCCCGGCCTGGGCTTCGCCAAACGCCCGGAGCACGACCTGGCGCTGCTGCGCCAGCTGGGCCGGTTGGCTGACTTGGGGCTGCCAGTGCTGGTCGGGGCGTCGCGAAAGTCGTTTCTGGGGGCGGCGCTGGCCGACGCGACCGGCGCGCCACGCCCGGTGGACCGGCGGGAGGCGGCGACGGTGGCGGTCACCGCGCACGCCGCCGCGGCCGGGGCGTGGGGGGTGCGCGTGCACGAGGTGGCGGCGAGCCTCGACGCGGCCCGGGTGATCGCGGCCATCCGCGCCGCCGACGGCGGGGCGGCGAGTGGCGGCGCGCTAGCTGGTCGCGCGCTCGGTGGTCGCGCGGTGGGTGGCCGCGCGGCTGGTGGAGGCACTGGTGGTGGCACTGGGGCCGAACGCGCGGGGGCCGAACGCGCGGGGACCACGCGATGAGCGATCGCATCGTGTTGACCGGACTGCGGGTCCATGGGCACCATGGCGTGCACGGCTTCGAGCGGCGCGCCGGACAGGACTTTGTGATCGACGTCGTGCTGGAGCTGGACACCGCCCCGGCCGCAGCCACCGACGACCT
>WQZC01000038.1 GCA_009780925.1 Actinomycetes bacterium
CGGACCTGGCCAAGATCGCCGACATCCAGGTGGCCGCGCTGGCCAAACGGCTGGCCGCCCGCCAGCTGCGCCTATCGGTGAGCGAGGCCGCCCGCCAGTGGCTGGCGGTCAACGGCTTCGACCCGGTCTACGGCGCCCGACCGCTGCGCCGGCTGGTGCAGACCGCGATCGGCGACGCGCTGGCGCGTGGGCTGATCGGCGGCGCGATCCGGGACGGGCAGACGGTGGTCGTGGACGCGCGCGAGGACGGAGCCGGGCTGTCAGTGTCGGTCAGCGACGGTCCCCCGCCCAGCGCGGCGGACTGACCGCTCCGCAGGGCCGGCGGCGGTCACCGCGTCGCGCGCTCTGCCGGCCGCTGGCGCGCCCGCAGCCACTCGGTGATGCCTCGCGCCAGGGCCAATCCGAGCGCCGTGCCGGCCAGCGCGGCGAATAGCACCGCGTAGACCACCAGTATCCCCAGATGCCAGCGAACCACCCAGTACAGCGAGGTCAACAAGCAGGCGCTCATCCCGGTTTCCAACAGGTGCCGTCCCACCTGGCGCCCCCTGGTGAGCATGATCCCGCCAACCAGGATCATCACCGCCAGCACGAGGTTGAGCGCGCCAAGTGCGGCCAGCTCGCCACCGATGTCCACGGCGTAGGTCTCGAACGTGTCGTTGAAGTCGTTGATGTCGCCGGCGTAGGCGAACAACCCGATGGCCGCGATGATCAGGAATCCCGCCGTCACATAGCCGAGCACGGCGGCGGCGGTGGCGGTCGATGGGCGCCGTTCCACCTCGTCAAACCTGAACGGCCGATATGCCCACAGCGCGGGGTTGAGCGGCGGCCGCGGGTAACTCGGGTAGCCGGGCGCTGGCGAGTACCCCGACACCGACGGGTAGCCGAACGATTGCGGGTAGCCGGGCGCGGGCGAGTACCCAGGCACGGACGGGTAGCGGTAGGGCGGCGCCTCCCCGTGCGACGGCCCGGCGAACGCCTCGGGCGGGTTCGTCGCGTCGGTGCGGTCTGGACGGTCGAAGGGAGCGGACACCGGGGCGACCTCTTAGTTCCCAGTAAGCAGGCAGCGCTCGAAATCGGTGCCGCTGGTGCCGTATTTGTCGTTGCACGGGCCGTAGTTGCGCAGCGCGAGCACCACGACAACCACGATCAGCACGATCACGATGACCAGCGCGACAATCGAGCAGACCAGACCAGTGATGGCCTGACCGCGGCCGGGCGCGCCGCGCTTGCTCGCCGCCAGCGCCCGCGCGCTCATCACCATGGCGGGAATGATCAGCGCTAGGTCGAGCCAGCTGATGATGACCAGCGGCAACGACGCGATGCCCAGCCACATCCCGGTGGTCGCGCGGCGCAGGTTCTTGCGCGCCGGATCGTCTTGATAGATCGAGCCATAGGGCGCCCCGGGCGGGGGATATTGCGCCCCCGGCGGAGGGTAGAACGCGCCTGGGTAGCCGGCCGGTGGCATGGGCGCCCCATACGGACCGAATGGCGGTTGCCCCGGCGGCGGGGGTTGCTGCCCGGCGTCCCCAGGCGGCGCGGTGGGGTAGCCGAACGGATTGGGGCCGGGAGGCCCGAATCGGTACGGATCGTCCTCGGCGGGCGCTGGTGTCGCGGTCTGTTCGGGCTGGCCGGGCAGCGCAGTGGGATACCCAAACGGGTTTGGGCCGGGAGGCCCGAATCGGTACGGATCGTCGGCGGCGGGAGCCGGCGGCTCCCAGCCGCCCGCGGGCTCAGGCTCCGGTGACGGTTGTTCGGTCACGGCACCCCTAAGGTCAGTGGATCCTCCACCGCCACTGTATCGGTTTGCGCAGTCGCCGGGCATTGCGGAACGCTCGCCGCGTCACGGCGGTCGCGCACGGGCCGCACCGGCCCTCGCGGCCATCTGCCCGGCGCGCCGGAACGCTCGCCGCGGCGAGGCGGGCGCCTATGGGCCAGCGACCCGGCCGCTTCGGCTTCGGCGCGCCTCGGAGCTACCCGTACACTGCCTGGCGTGAGACCATCGCACGTCCTCGCCCGTCGATCGCTGCCCTCATCCGCATGGAGCGCAAGATGACCCTCTCCGGCAAGTCCACCGGCAGCGCCAGCTCCTCGGGCGACCCTTCCGCGACCGAGCGTCCCACCACCGTCACGGCGGCGTTCTACTCCGTCTGCGCGCAGGTCGCGTTCATGCTCATCATGGCCGTGCTCACCTTCGGCGCCGGCTCCTACATTCGGGAGCAGATCACCAAGGCCAACACCGACGCGAAGGACCAGACAAAGCTGCCTTATGACCTGACCAAGCACTCCATGGCGAGCTATGTCCATTCATATCAATTGAGTTTGCTGGTCAGCACAATAGTGTTCGGTGTGATCTTCATCGTGTTGGGGATATTCGCCTGGCGCGGGGTGAACTGGACCCGCTGGGTGCTGATCATTTTCCAGGTCTTTCCTAGTGAGTCACCGCTGCGGGTCCTCGGATTCGGCGGCGACGCGCCAATGGGCGTCAAGGCGAGCACGGTGCTGAGCGGGGTGGCGTCGATCGCGGTGATCGCGTTGCTGCTGGTGCGCGACTCCAACGCCTACTACCGCGCCAAGCGGATGGCCGTCGTTGGCGATCCAACCGTCCGCCCGGTCGGCCTGCGCGCCATGTTCGCCCCGCGCCCGCCGGCGCCGCGACCAGGTGAGCGCGGCGGTCGGGCGGCTGCGGGGTCCACCACCCGCCGCGAACCGGCCGCGCGCCGTGAGCCGGCGAGCAAGCCGGCCCGCAAACCGATCGAGGCACCGCCCGCCCCGCCTCGGGACGCCGGTCCGTCCGCGACGGTCACGCCCAGCCCCGCCCCGCCGCGCGGCAAAGCGAAGATCCGCGTCACCCCGGCCGACCCCTCGACCGCCAATCCGACCAGCACGCCCCGCAGCAAGTCCAAGGGCCGCTGACGAAGCCCGAGGACCGGCGGCGAAGCCCAAGGGCTGCGGACCATGCCCAACAACCACAGACCAAGCCAGAAGACCACGGGTGCTACCGCAGTTTGCGCGTCGGGTCCAGGTTTGTAAGAAGTGGACCGTCCATAGCAACGTTCCCAGGGCCAGGCAGCGAGTCTACAATCCCCAGGATTCCCTCTCAGGAGGGATCGGACAAATCAGTCGTCGTCCTTAATGACGAGGCCCAAAGGGATCGTGGCCGATCAGTACGCCGAGGTGTTGGAGTGGCGCGATCAGGGCTGGTCGTATTCCCGCCAAGCTCAACCCAACGCGACCACAGCCCGCCTGCAGCGGTCATCATGGTGTTGCCGCCTCAGCCATCGGTGTCACTCGCGGCGACGTCGCGTAGTTCGGCGAGTTTAGCTTCCAAGACGCGCTTGTCAGGCAGGTGGAGTTCGTAGCGCGCCACCAGTGATGGCGACAGGCTGCGGCTGAGCGCGTATTCGACGATGGTGTCGGACTTCGAGGAACACAAGATCAGCCCGACCGACGGGTTCTCACCCGGCTTCTTCACCTGACGGTCGAGCGCCTCCAGGTAGAAGTCGAGTTGCGAGACGTACTCGGGTTTGAACTTGCCCAGCTTCAGCTCTATTGCGACCAGGCAGCCCAGTTCCCGCTGCATGAATAGCAGGTCGACGAAGAAGTCGGTGTCGTCGACCTGGAGCCGGTACTCCTCCCCGATGAAAGCGAAGTCCTTGCCGAACTCCAAGATGAACTCACGCAGGTGGGCGACGATGGAACGGCGTAGGCCTGTCTCAGAATGGTCGTCGGGTAGGCCGAGGAACTCCATGGTGTAACTGTCGCGTAGGGTCGACAGTTCGGGGTGGCGGACAACGGCCTTGGCGGTGGCGTGGTCGGACAGCATGGTCCGCTCGAACAACATCGAGTCGATCTGGCGTTCCAGCTCGCGTGAACTGAGCCGGTCCCTGATGGTGATCCGCAGGTAGAACTCGCGAGCTTCGTCGGTCTTCGCCCCGGCCATGATCAGCAGGTTGTTGGTCCAGGTGATTTCTCGCAGCAGTGCCGCGAGAATTGGGTTGGCCTGGTAGGTGTCGTAGAACTGGCGCATCCGCCAGATGTTCGACGCGGAGAAGCCCTTGATGCCCAGGTGGCGGCGCTGGATGTGGGCGGACAGTTCTTCGACGACGCCTTGTCCCCATGATCCGTCCGCCACACGCTGGCTGACGTGCTCGCCGACACTCCAGTACATGCCGATCAGCTCCTGGTTGACCGCCTGAGCCGCCCTGGTGCGGGCCTGGTCGATGATCGCCAGCAGCGGGGCGAACGCCTTATCGGCGTCGAGGCCAGCAGGACTGATTTCTCGCGGCACTGCCGCGAGTTTTGATTCGGGTCTTGCCGTGTCGGCCACGCCTGCACCTCCTAGTCGCAGCCGCCCTCGGAGGACGATCCCGCAGATGGTCATCCCATCATCCCGTACCAGGCGACATCTCCGCAGGTAGCAAGTCCGGCAGGCCGGACGTACCTGGGAGGCATTCCACTCTTGTGAAAGGCCACCGCCATGCCCAGCCCTCTGATTCCTGCCATCCAGGCCGACGCTCTCACCGTGTATCTGGGCGACACCTTCGCCATTCTGCCGATGCTCGATCCGGTGTCGGTCGACTCGATAGTCACTGACCCGCGCTATGGTCTTCAGTTCTGCAACCAGAGCTGGGACGGCGCTTCCGGGTTCCGCGAGCCACTGGCCGACGTCGACACGGCAGGGCTGTCGGATGCGGAGGTGCTCGAAGCGTGGTGCCGCGCCTGGGCGGGCGGTCGGCGCGTTGCATGTGCTGAAGCCGGGCGCACACCTGGCAGCGTTCGGCGGAACGAGGACGTGGCATCGGATGGTTCGCGGTGTGGAGCCTGCTGGGTTTGAGATCCGCGACCAGATCGTCCAGCTGTACTTGACCGGCGTGCCGAAATCGATGGACGTCTCCGGTGCCATCGACGCCCGCCTCGGCGCTGTCCGCGCCGACCATGTCGTCGAGGTCTCCGACCACGACACGCTGCTGGGGCGGACGACGAAAGTACTCAACTCCGGCCAGTGGGAGTGCAGCGAATCCCGTCGCACTGGCCTGAACCACCAAGCGCGCCGCATCGAAGTCGGGGCATCACCCGCGCCTGGCCGTGCGGCGAGCCGGACCGCATTTCCCATCACCCGCGCGAACCACACGAGGGCCCGCTCCCGCCGTCAGCGTCGCCGTGCCGCTGGCGGCAAGGCCCACCCAGGCTCCGAGCACTAAAATCTGGGGCGTGAACGCACGTGATGAGCTGCTGTCGCTGATCAAAGACCTGGCCGTGGTGCACGGCAAGGTGATCTTGTCCTCCGGCCGGGAGGCCGACTACTACGTGGATCTGCGGCGGGTGACGCTGCACCACGCGGCGGCCCCGCTGGTCGGCCAGGTGATGGCCGACCTCACCGCCGATTGGGAGTACGACGCCGTCGGCGGGCTGACCCTGGGCGCGGACCCGGTGGCCACCGCCATGCTGCACGCCACCGGAGGCCGGTTCGACGCGTTCGTGGTGCGCAAGGCCGAGAAGCAGCACGGGCTGCAGCGGCGCATCGAGGGTCCGGACGTGGCCGGGCGACGGGTGCTCGCGGTTGAGGACACCTCGACCACTGGCGGCAGCGTGCTCACCGCCGTGCAAGCGCTGCGCGAAGCCGGGGCGACCGTGGTCGGCGTTGCGGTGATGGTGGACCGGGGCGCCGGGGTCGCGGTCCGCGACGCCGGGTTGGACTACCGGGCCGCGTACAGCCTGGCCGACCTGGGCCTGGCCTAGCGCGGCCGATGGTCGCCGCGGTTGCCGGCGCGCCGGACGAGCCGGGCCTGACGGCAAGCGTGGCCGCAGCGGGCGTGGGACCGGACGACGACGCGCCACCGTGGGACCAATCGGTCGGCGTCGGCCCCCACTCGCGGCCGTGGCCCGATGACCCGCGCCTGGACCCGCAGCTGCTCGCCGCCGGCGACCGCCGCAACGTCATCGACCGATACCGGTACTGGACCGTCGCGGCGATCGTCGCCGACCTGGACGCCCGCCGGCACGCGTTCGCGATCGCGATCGAGAACTGGCAGCATGATCTGAACATCGGCACCGTGGTGCGCACCGCCAACGCGTTCGCGGCCCGCGAAGTGATCATCGTTGGGCGACGGCGGTGGAACCGTCGCGGCGCCATGGTCACCGATCGCTACCAACACATCCGGCACGTGGAGTCGGTCGCGGGCTTGGTGGAACTCGCCGCGCCGGTCGCCGCCGACTACGTGATCGTGGCCGTCGACAACCTGCCCGGCGCGACCCCGATCGAGACGACCGCGCTGCCCCGCAACGCGCTGCTGCTGTTCGGCCAGGAGGGACCGGGGCTCACTGAGGAGGCGAAGGCGGCGGCGGCGATGGTGTGTTCGATCGCGCAGTTCGGATCGACCCGATCGATCAATGCCGGAGTCGCCGCCGGGATCGCCATGCACACCTGGATCCGCCAGCACGCCTCACCGCCAGCGGCCTGACCAACCGGAACGCTGGCCAACCGGAACGCTGACCAACCGGAGCGCTGACCAACCGTGGGGCAACCATGGCCCGCCCGTGATCCGCTTCAGCCGGTCAGGTCCCGCAGCCACGCCCTGATGAATGGGTCGGCGACGACATATACCCCGTCCCGCAACGCCACCAGCTTCAGGTCGACCAGCCGGTGCAGCGCGGTCCGCACCCCGCTCGCGTTGGCGAATCCGGTGCCCGCGACGAAGCTCGCCGAGGATGGCCGCGGCGCGGCCGAGGCGGCCAGCGCGGCCAACAAGCGCCGCTGCCGAGCCGACAGCTGCGCGAGCGTGTCCGCGAATGAGGCGGCGGCGTGTTCAACCGCCGAGGCGAGCCCCGCCGCCACCGTCGCGGCGGTCACCTCTCGATCGCTGTTCGAGAACACCTCGTAGGCCAGATGCTGAATGTCGTTCGGGGTCGGCCCGGCGGTCTCGACGACACGATCGACGAGCTCGGCGTTGATCTGTTTCCCGCCCGCCAAGAACCGGCTCTGGATGAACTCTGACATTTCAGCAACCGGTATGGGGCCGAGATGGATTGGCTGCATCATGCCGAACAACGGTCCGGCCGCCACCTGCGTCAACTGGCTCAGCATGCGCTCATCTGATCCGGAGATGACCAGTGCCACTCGCGGATACTGGTCCGCCAGCGCCTTGAACAGGCCCGGAAGGTTTCGCCCGAAGTCCAGAATGTCCTGAAACTCGTCAACGATCAATACTGCCGCGCGATCGGGCGTGACGGTGGACGCCATCAGTCCATAGGCGTCGGTGATCACTTCTGCCGGGTCTGGCGCCGCAATTGACTCGGCGAAGGTGAAAGTGGGGTTGCCCGAGTCGTCGACGGTTAGCATCGGCCGCGCTCGCAGGCGCGAGACAAAGCTCGCCGTGACGTTTCGAACCTTGTGCCACGCCCCACCCTTGCTGTGATAGACGGCGGTGAGCAGGGCGGAGGCGAATCGGGCCGGGCTTCCAGTGGCGGCCATGGCATTCACGCTGGCCACGCTCGCGGTGGGACCGACGCTCGCGACGGCCCGCATCAGCAGCGAGGTCTTGCCATACCGACGTGGCGACATGAGGACGACGTTGATGCCGTCAACCATCCGGGTGGTCAACGCTCGCAGCTCTTCGGTCCGGCCGGTGAAGTACTCACCAGACACCGGCCCGCCGTATTGGAAGGGGTTGGCCAAGTCGAGCTCCGTTGCGCTGTTCTGCGTTATACAAATCACTATAACGTGATTCGCCACAACGCGAGGACCGGGCCAGCGGTGGCTGGCCCGGTCCTGTTGAATGAGGTCTGAGCAGCTGAGGTCTGCTCGCTCGCATGGGACTCGGCCCCGCCCCACCAGGGCCGAGTCCCATGTTCAGTTGTCGCGCGGCGCCTCCGGCAAGGGCGCGGTGCGCGCCCTTGCCGGGCTGGCTCATTCAGACTCGCGCCGCCGGCCGGTGAGCATGATCAGCAGCCCGATGCCGCCGATCAAGGTGAGCAGCACGCCACCGAGGATGCCGACGATGCCGTCGGAGCTGTGGTGGTTGGCGCCGAGACCGGTGTTGATCAACGCGCCGCTGCCGGTGCCGCTGCTGCCGCCAGTGCCGCTGTGCGGCGCGGCCGGCGAGGTCACGGTCAACGCCGTCGGCACCGAGGTGTTGCCCGCCGCGTCGGTCGCGGTGACGATCAAGATGTCACCCGGCTTCGGCTTGGTGCTGGGCACGCAGGAGAACTTGCCGTTCTGGCCCGCAGTCGCGGTGCACAGCGTGTTGCCGTTGCCGTCCATCACCTTGACCGAGGAACCCGGCTCCGCCGTGCCAGTCACTTCCGAGCCGTCCGTCGGGTCCACCTTCGGGGCGTTCGGCGGCGTCGCGTCAACCATCACCGTGGTCGGGTTGGACACGTTGCCGGCCGCGTCGGTCGCGGTGATGACCAGCAGGTCGCCGTCACCCGGCTTCGGCATCGGAATGCACGCGAACGAGCCATCCGACCCAGCGGTGGTGGAGCACAGCGTGTTGCCGTGATTGTCCTTCACCTCGACCTTGGAGCCCGGCTCCGCCGTGCCATTCACCTCGGAGCCGTTGGTCGGGTTGACCATCGGAGCGTCCGGGGCCAGTGAATCAACGGTCACCTTGGTCGGATCCGACACGTTCCCGGCCGCGTCCTTCGCGGTGATGGTGAGCTCATCGCCGTCACCGGGCTTCGGGTTGGGCACACAGGAGAACGTGCCGGTCGTGCCCGCCGTGGTGGAGCAGAGCGTGTTGCCGTGGTTGTCCTTGACCTCGACCGTGGATCCCGGTTCCGCCGTGCCAGTGACCTCCGAGCCGTTCGTCGGGTTGACCACCGGCGCGTCCGGCGCCGTCGAATCAACGGTCACCTTGGTCGGATCCGACACGTTCCCCGACGGATCCGTCGCGGTGATGGTCAGCTCATCGCCGTCCCCGGGCTTCGGGTTCGGCGTGCACGAGAACGAACCGTCCGTGCCCGCGGTCACCGAACACAACGTCCGGCCGGTGCGGTCCTTGACCTTGACCGTGGAACCCGGCTCCGCCGTCCCCGTGACCTCCGAGCCGTTGGTCGGGTTCACCACCGGAGCGTCCGGCGGCACCGAATCAACGGTCACCACGGTCGGCTGCGACTGGTTGCCCGCCGCGTCCGTGGCGGTCACGGTGAGCTCGTCACCGTCACCGGGCTTCGGGCTCGGGATGCACGAGAACGAACCGCTCGACCCCGCGGTGGTGGAGCACAGCGTCTTGCCGCTGCGGTCCTTCACCGCCACCGTCGAACCCGGCTCCGCCGTCCCGGAGACCTCCGAGCCGTTGGTCGGGTTGACCACCGGCGCGTCCGGCGGCACCGAGTCAACGGTCACCGTGGTCGGATCTGAAACGTTCCCGGCCGCGTCCGTCGCCGTGACGGTCAGCTCATCGCCGTCCCCAGGCTTCGGGCTCGGCACGCAGGAGAACGAGCCGTTCGTGCCCGCAGTCACCGAACACAGCACCTTGCCAGTGCGGTCCTTGACCTTGACCGTGGAGCCTGGCTCCGCCGTGCCAGTGACCTCCGAGCCGTTGGTCGGGTTCACCACCGGGGCGTCCGGCGCCGTCGAATCAACGGTCACCTTGGTCGGATCCGACACGTTCCCGGCCGGATCGGTGGCAGTCACGGTGAGCTCATCACCGTCCCCAGGCTTCGGGCTCGGCGTGCAGGAGAACGCTCCGCTGGTGCCGGCCGTGACCGAACACAGCACCTTGCCAGTGCGGTCCTTGACCTTGACCGTGGAGCCCGGCTCCGCCGTCCCGGAGACCTCCGAGCCGTCGGTCGGGTTCACCACTGGGGCATCCGGTGGCACCGAGTCAACGGTCACGGTGGTCGGCTGGGACTCGTTGCCCGCAGCGTCCTTGGCGGTCACGGTGAGGTCGTCACCGTCACCGGGCTTGGGGCTCGGTATGCACGAGAACGAGCCACCCGAACCCGCGGTGGTGGAGCACAACACCTTGCCGTTGCGGTCCTTCACGGTCACCGTCGAACCCGGCTCCGCAGTCCCGGAGACCTCCGAGCCGTTGGTCGGGTTGACGACCGGGGCGTCCGGCGGCACCGAATCGACGACCACAGTGGTCGGCGTCGACTCGTTGCCGGCCGCGTCGGTCGCGGTCACCGTCAACACCTCGCCGTCACCGGGCTTCGGGCTCGGTGTGCACGAGAACGAACCGGTCGAGCCGGCCGTGGTGGAGCACAGCGTCTTGCCGGTGTGGTCCTTGACCTTGACCGTCGAACCCGGCTCCGCCGTCCCGGAGACCTCCGAGCCGTTGGTCGGGTTCACCACTGGGGCGTCCGGCGCCGTCGAATCCACGGTCACCGTCGTCGGCGTCGACTCGTTGCCAGAGGCATCGGTCGCGGTCACCGTCAACACCTCGCCGTCACCGGGCTTCGGGCTCGGCACGCACGAGAACGAACCGGTCGAGCTCGCGGTGTCGGTGCACAGCGTCTTGCCGGTGTGGTCCTTGACCTTGACCGTCGACCCCGGCTCCGCCGTCCCGGTGACCTCGGACCCGTTGGTCGGGTTGACCATCGGGGCGTCCGGCGCCAGCGCGTCGACCGTCACCGTGGTCGGGTCAGACTCGACGTTGGTCGGGCTGATGTCGACCGCGGTGACGCTGCTGCCGTCGGCTTGCGGCGGGACCAGCGGCGTCGTCCAGGTGCCGTCGGGCTTGACCGTGGTCTCGGCGATGGTGTGGCCAGCGCTGTCGGTGATCCGGACGGTGTCACCGGGGGTGCCGGTGCCAGACTCGGTCTTGCCGTTGGTCGGGTTGACCACCGGCGCCGGCGGCTTGGCCGCCGACATGAACACCAACTGCTTGGTGCTGATCGCGTTCGCGCCGATGCTCGCGGTCACCGGGTAGGTGGCAGCGGTCGTCGAGGTGAACGTGGCCGTGATCGTGCCATCGCCACGAGTGGTCACCGTCGGCGAGCTCGCCGTCAACCCGCCCGGGAAGGCGAGCGTGATCACCTGGTTGGGAACCGCGTTGCCGGTCTTGTCCAGCGCGGTGAACGTCGCCGTGTAGGTGTCGGTGCCGTTGGCGTAGATCGGCCCGGCCGGCGTGACCGTCCAGTCGGAGGTCGTGGCGTCCGCGGCGCCGTTGATGAAGGACACCGTCGCCGGCGAGCCCTTCACCTGGGTGGTGCCGAGGTACGCGCTGACCGTGTAGGTCCCCGCGTGCGTGGACGTGATCGTCACCGTCGCCGTGCCGTCCGCGGCGCTGACCGCGGTCGGGGCCGACAACGACGCGCCCGAGGAGAGGGTGAAGGCCACCGTCGTGTTCGCGACCGGGTTGCCGTCCTTGTCGGTCACGGTCACCGTGGCCGAGTGGGTGGCGACCCCGTTGTCCTCAACATCGCCGGAGGTCACCGTCAACTGCGAGGCGTTGGGATCGACCGCGCCAGCGGCGAACACCGCTTGCACCGGCGACCCGCTGATCTGGCCCGCGCCAACCGACGCCGACACCGGGTAGGACCCGGCCACCGAGCTGGTCACCGTGATGGTCACCACGCCAGTGCCCGGAGTGGTCCCCGAGGAGGCCGACAGGTCCGCCCCGCCGCCGGTGAAGTTCACCGTCTGCCCGGACACCGGGTTGTTGAAGTGGTCCACGACGGTCGCGGTCACCGTGTGCGAGGCGGTGCCGTTCGCGGTCACCGCGTTCGGCGAATCGATGGTCAACTTCGACATCGTCTGATCGACCGGGCCCGCCACGAACTGCGCCGTCACCGGCGAGAAGTGCAGCGGAACCCCGCCGACCGAGGCCGCGACCGACTGGTTGCCGGCCTGCGTGCTGGTCACCTGGATGGTGGCCACCCCGTTGACGTCGGTGCTCACCAAGTCGTTCGACAGCGTCGCGTCCGCGGACCCGGTGAAGCGCACCGTGGTGTTCTGCAGCGGGTTGCCGTTGACGTCCTTGACCGTCGCGGTCACCGTGTACGCGTCCACCCCGTCAGCGGTCTTCGGCCCAGCCGAGATCGTCAACGGCGAGTCAGCCGGCTCCATCGGCCCGGCGACGAACAGCGCGTCGACCGAGGCCGGCGTCAACGGGTTGCCATTCACCGTCGCCGAGACCGGGATCGAACCCGCGGCCTTGCTGGTGATGGTCACCATCGCCACACCGGCGCTGTTTGTCACCTGGGCGCCCGTGCTCCGCGTCCCCGACGGGGAGGTGAAGTTCACCGTGACCCCCGGAACCGCGACGCCGTTGACGTCCAGGATGGTCGCGGTGACGGTGTGCGCCTGCGCGCCGTCGGCCACGAGCCCGCCGAGCGAGTCGATCGTCAGCGTCGACGCGCTGTAGTCGATCGCGCCCGAGACGAACACCGCGTCCACCGGGGAGCCGGTCAGCGGCGATCCGCTGATTTCCGCCGTCACCGGGTAGGTGCCCGGAGCGCTGGCCTTCACCAGCGTGGAGGCGCTGCCCGCCGACCCGGTGACCTTGCTGCCCGCGGACAGCGTGGCCGCGCCGGAGGTGGCGAAGTCGACCGTCGCCCCGGAGACCGGGTTGCCGTTGGCGTCGACCACGGTCGCGGTCACGGTGTGCGTGTCGGCGTTGTTGCCGGTGGCCACCTCAGTGCTGATCGTCACCGTGGACTTGCCCGGGTCAACCGGACCGGCCACGAACGACACCTGCGCCGGCGAATCGGTCAGCGCGGTGCTCGGGGCGCCCATGGTGGCGGTGACCCCGAACTGCCCAGCCTTGGTGGAGGTGACGGTGATGACCGCCTTGCCGTTGGCGTCGGTGTACTGGCCGCCCGTCGAGAGCACTGGCCCGCCGGTGACCGAGAACGACACCAGCACGCCCTCCAACGGGTGTTTCTGCGCGTCGAGCACCGTCGCGGTGACGGTGTGCGTGTCCGTGCCGTTGGCGATCTTGTCCCCGCCGTCGGCCGCCACCGTCGAGTCGCCCGCCGACGGCGCGCTGGCCAGGAAGGTCGCGTTCACCGGGGACCCGTTCAGGTCCTTGGCGTCCACCGTCGCGCTGACCGGGAAGCTGCCGACGCTGTAGCTGCTCGCCTTGGTGGTGGCCACGCCATTGGCGTCGGTGACGCCGCTGTACGCGGTCAGGGTCACGCCCGACGGCGCCGTGAACAGCACCGTCTTGTCGGCGATCGGGTTCCCGCCACCGTCCACCACCGTCGCGGTGACGGTGTGTGTGTCGGTGCCGTTGGCCAGCGCGTTCGCGTTGTCAATCGTCAGCATGGACAGGTTGTATTCGACCCCGCCCGCCTTGAACACCGCGTCCACCGAGGCTGGCGTGAACGTCACCCCAGCCACGGTCGGGGTGATCGCGTAGCTGCCCGCCTTGGCGCTGGTCACCTTGACGGTGGCCACACCGTTGGCGTCGGTGTAGGCCGACGACGCGTCCAGCTGCGCCGGCGTGGCCGCCGCGAACGACACCCGAACACCAGACAACGGGTTGTCGTAGGCGTCGGTGACGGTCGCGGTCACGGTGTGGCTCTCGGTGCCATCCGCGACCACGGCGGTCGTGGAGTCCACGCTCACCGTGCCCTTGGTCGGCGTGCCACCGATGAACACCGCGTCCGCGGGCGAGCCGTGCGGATCGATCCCGCCGACAGCCGCCGAGATCGGGTAGCTGTCCGGCGAGGAAGCCGTGACGCTCACCGACGCGACGCCGGAGGCGTTGGTCGCCTGCGAGGTCGAGGACAGGTGCGCCGTCTTGCCCGAGCCCGTGCCCGGCGCCGCCGCGAAGATCACGGTCACGCCCTGGATCGGGTTGCCGAACTTGTCGGTGACCGTCGCGGTCGCGGTCTGCACGTCGCTGCCGTTCGCGTACGCGGTGTTCTGCGTCACCGAGAACGTCGACACGTCCTTGTCGTACGGGCCGGGTGCGAAGGTCACCGTCACCGGCGCGCCGATCTGCGCGCCGTTCAGCGTCGCCGTGAGCACGTAGTCGTTGGCGATGGTGGAGGTGATCTTCACCGTGTAGGTGCCGTCACCGACGTCCGTCGCCGGGGAGATGGTCACCCCGGCCGGACCGGTAACCGCCACGCCGGGCGAGCCGGAGACTGGGTTGCCGCCGTCGTCGCGCAACGTGACGGTCGCGGTGAACGCGCTCGTCCCGTCCGCGGTGACCGGCGTGGTCGGGGTCACCGTCCAACTGGAGTTGCCTGTGACCGGATCCTTGGGGATGAAGGTCAGCGTCGCTTTGGCGCCGATCTGACCGGATGGCGTGACCAGGTACGCCCCCACCTGATAGGTGCGCGGAGCGATCGTGGAGGTGAACGACACCGTCGCGGTGCCGTCCGTGCCGGTGCTGACGGTCGCCTGCTCGCCGGCCACTGGCAAGGTCGCGCCAGCGCCGTTCTTGGCGGTGACCCCAGTTGGCACGTCGATCTTCACCGACGCCCCGTCGACCAGGTTGCCGTCCTTGTCAGTGACCGTGACCACGCCGGTGTAGGCCGCCGACCCATCGGCCACCACGCTCCCCGACGGGGTGACCACCCACGTCGTGGTGAGCGCGGTCGGATCGCCCGGGCCAGGCTCGAACACCGCCTGGACCGGGGACCCGCTGATCTCGGCGCCGCCGACCGTCGCGGACACCGGGTGCGACCCGGCGACCTTGCTGGTCACCGTGACCGTCACCACACCGGTGCCGGGAGTGGTCTGCGACGCGGCCGACAGGGTGGCCCCAGTGGCGGTGAAGTCCACCTTCTGACCCGACACCGGGTTGTTGAAGTGGTCCACGATGGTCGCCGTCACGGTGTGCGAGGCGGCGCCATCCGCGACCACCGCGTCGGTCGTGTCGATGGTCAGCTTCGACATGGTCGCGTCGACCGGACCGGCCACGAACTGCGCGGTCACCGGCGAGAACTGCAGCGGGACCCCGCCGACCTGCGCCGCGACCGACTGGTTGCCGGCCTGCGTGCTGGTCACCGTGATCGTCGCCACCCCGCTGGGGTTGGTGTCGGCGGTGGCAGCGGACAGCGTCGCGTCGGTCGAGCCGGTGAAGCGCACCGTGGTGCTCGGCAACGGGTTGCCGTTGGTGTCCTTGACCGTCGCGGTCACCGTGTACGCGTCCACCCCGTCGGCGGTCTTCGGCCCAGCCGAGATCGTCAACGGCGAGTTAGCCGGATCCATCGATCCCGCGATGAACAGCGCGTTCACCGAGGCCGGCGTCAACGGGTTGCCGTTCACCGTCGCCGAGACCGGGATAGTGCCCGCGGTCTTGCTGGTGATGGTCACGATCGCCACACCGGCGCTGTTGGTCGCCTCGGCGCCAGCGGACAGCGTCCCGGACGGGGCGGTGAAGCCCACCGTCACTCCGGAGACCGCGGCGCCGTTGACGTCGACAACCTTCGCCGTGATGGTGTGCGCCTGCGCGCCGTCGGCCACGATCCCGCCGAGGGCATCAATCGTCAACGTCGAGCTGGAGTAGTCGATGTCGCCGGTGATGAACACCGCGTCCACCGGCGAACCGGATAGCGGCGTGCCGTTGTACGAGGCGGTCACCGGGTAGGTGCCCGGCGCGCTCGCCTTGACCGTGGTGGTGGTGGTGCCCGCCGGGGTGGTGACGTTGCTGCCCGCGGACAGCGACGCCGCGCCGGAGGTGGTGAAGTCCACCGTCTTGCCTTGGACCGGGTTGTCGTTGGCGTCCAACAACAACGCGGTGACGGTGTGCGTGTCGGAGTTGTTCCCGGTGGCGGTCTCAGTGCTGATCGTCACCTTGGACTTGCCAGGGTCCACCGGTCCGGCGATGAACGACACCTGCACCGGGGAGTTGGTGAGCGCGGTGTCATCCACCGTCGCGGAGACCCCGAACGAGCCGGCCTTGGTGGAGGTGACGGTGATGACCGCCTTGCCGTTGGCGTCGGTGAACTTGCCGCCGGCCGAGAGCACCGGGCCGCCGGACACCGTGAAGGTCACCGGCACGTTCTGCAACGGGTGGTTCAGGTCGTCGGTGATGGTCGCGGTCACGGTGTGCGTGGCCACGCCGTCGGCGACCACGTCGCCACCGTCAGCGGTGAGGGTCGACTTCGACGCCGACCAGGTGTTCGCGATGAACGTCGCGTCGACCGGGGAGCCGTTCAAGGCGCCCCCAGGCCCC
>WQZC01000039.1 GCA_009780925.1 Actinomycetes bacterium
CGAACCAGCGCGCCAACGCCGGCCCTAGATCAGAAACTGCTTACCTACAAGATCTTCCTCGGGAAGGTACGCCCGCTCACGTCACCAGCCCGAGAACCATCCACAGGTTCTGATCATTGCTCCTCGTCGAGGAACATTGGATGGATGAGCTTTTCGATGTTCGTCTCGGTCGTGTAGTGCTCGCCGAGTTCACGCCGGGCGGCCTTATCCTTGACCGCCTGGAACAGTGACCCGAACACCGCCGGGCTGATCGTCGACCAGTTAAAGTCACAGGCGGCAAGTAGTCGGTCGCGCATCTGCGTGTCGAAAGACGGGATCGACCCTGGCCCGTCGAACAGGCCGCCGTTGACGTACGGGAACCGCGAAACCAGCTCGTCTAGGTTCGATGGGCGATTCCGCTGCGAGAGCGTCTGGAACAGGAACGCCAGCTGCGGGCCGAGGTCGGAGCCGTCTTCGGCGGTGCGGGTGGTAAGGAACTCGGTGAACAGATCCCGCTCCCACACCCCGGCGTCGTCGGCATACAGCGCGAACAGGGTCCGCACAAGGAACACACTGGCCTCGCGGTCGTCGTAACCGGTGCGCTCCAACATCTCGTACAACCCGGCCATCAGCCGGGCAGCCTTCACCGACGCTGCTTCCTGCTCAGCCGACCCGAAGGAGTGCACACCGTACCCGGCGAGGAATGCCAGCCGGTCTGCGTTTGCCGGTAGTTCGTCGAGTGCGAACTTGGCGCGGGAATCGTCGTGCAGATCCAGCAGCTGGAACCACTGGAAATCACAAGCCAGCGTGTAACGGGGTAGCTCCGTGTCGGTCAGGTCTTCCAGGTAGTCCAGTGCCTGCTGTTCGGCGGCGCTGATGTCCCCACCCGCCGACTTCATCTCGATAGCGACCTGGCCCGGCACCAGCGCGTCAATGTAGCCACGCTGCGCCGTCGAGGCGCGGTGGACCCGCTTCTCATACAGCGCCGCCCGGCTGTCGCTGATGCCGTACACCGCTAGCAGGTCGCGCACGAACGACTGTGCCTCGCCGCGTTCGTAGCCCTCCGCGTCGCGCCACTTGAGCACGAACTGTGCCGCCTGACGACGGATCTCATTCAACGACGGCGGCTTGCCCATGAACCGAATCTAGCGAGCGTCACCGACAAATTCGGGCACGGCGCCCCGTCCGTGCCCGAAACTCACGCCCCAGATTCCACCCCGATTCGGGGCGGTTACCTCGGTTGCAAGACGCGTGACCTGGTTGTCGTGAGCCGTAGAAGGGCAGCGAACCGAGGCCTGACGATAGTCGTACGGACTTGGCAGAGCGCGTGTGGTCCGCTCACGGAAGGCGCGAATAGGGCGAGCTAGCAATGGCACTGGCTGGTCGGCGCTGAAGAAACGCTGAGGGAAAACCCGGTTTACGGATCCCAGTGGAGCACCTATCTACCAGGAGGGCACATCCATGACCAGCACAGCCGCCGACGTCATGCCGGTGAGGACAAGTGGAGCGTGGATGTCACCGTGCCAAGCCACGGTGGTGTCACGGCGGCACCACCGTGCAGCGTCCCCAAGGTCAGCGGCTCGGTCGCGGTGCCGTTACCGTAACGGCACCCAAAACATCCGGAATAGTCGGCGGTCGTACGGTACGACCACCATGAACTACAAGGCCCTGACCTCGCTGGACTCGATGGTTGTGTCCAGTGGACACGACTGCGACGCGCGGCACTCGTGTCCGTTTCACCCGGAAAAGGACGGCGCCGGAACCGTACCGGCACCGTCCGGACATCTGCGGTGGTGGAACCGTTCCACCACCGCGAACAACTCACCCGACGCGCCCACCGTTAATCCGAACCCGGCGCAGTGCCACTACCTTCGGTGGCGCTCCTGGCGCTCCTGGCGCTCTCGGCGGGAGCCAGGGCTTCGAGGATTTGTGCGGTTGTCGGGTTCACCGTGTCGTCGGGTTCGATGTAATGCTGCTTGGTGATCTGCGACGACGTGTGCCCAAGCATCTCGGCAGCCAGGTCAGCACCGCCAGCCCGGTCGAGCACCGTGGCCACGGTGCGCCGGAACGAGTGCGGCGTCACTCCGTCGATCCCGGCCCCTTCCAGTACCGCCCGCAGGCGGCGGCGGACGTTGTTGGTTGTCAGCGGCGTGTGGTTACGGCTGTAGAACAACAGATGCTCACCATCCTCGTCAGCCACGGTCACCAGCCGCTGCCGCAACACTTCGGCGGAAAACGACGGAATAGACACGGTGCGAGCGGATTTCGCGGTCTTCGGATGCGACTGCCGATACGTCGGTTTCCCGGTCGGGGACACGATCGTCCCGCATAACCGCACAGTCGCCGGATTCACCGTCACGTCCACATCGCACTTTCGGATTGCCAGCACTTCCCCGATCCGCGCCGAGGTACCGAGCATTACCTCGATGATCGCCTCCAGCTGGCCATCCGGTTTCGGCCCCGACAAGCCTGTGCCGCGTCGCCAATCGCGCACCGCGCGGCGGATCGCCTCGACCTGCTCCACCGTCAACGACACCGCCTGCGACTGCGGACGACGCAACCGGGCGGTATCCCGGACGGGGTTCTTGCCGATGGCCTCGTAACGCACCGCCAGACCCAACGCCAAGCTGAGCACCACCTTGGCCTGCTTAGCCGTGCTGTGACTCCGGGTAGCGGCCAGCGTCTTGATGAACCGATCAACCCGAGAAACCGTGACCTCCCGCAGCGTGAAGTGCTCAAACGCCGGCAGCACTAGCTTGCGCATATTCCACTCATACAACGACCGGGTACTCGGCGCGATCTTGCCCTCAAGATCCAGATCAGCCAACCAAACCTCAACCAGCCGCATGAACGGACTATCCGCCGACAACTCGCCCACCCCGCCGGCGTAGCGCGCCCGCTTAGCAAGCTTCGCCTTCAGCTCCCGTTCGGCAGCCTTACGAGACGTGCCCGTTGCCTGAACCTGGCGCAGTTGGCCATCGTCATCACGGAACCTGACCCGAGCCTTGACCCTGCCACCCGTGGTATCCACATAGCTGAAGTCGCCAAAAGTGCCGATGACGGTTCGTGGCCGCGCCATCTCAACTCACCGCCCCACCGGAGGCACACCCGGACGCGGCTCCCGCTGCTCGCCGACCCAAGCCAGCACATCGGCCACGGCGAACTTCAGATAGCGGCCAACCCGGATCGCACACGGGCCCCTCCCGCCAACCCGCCAGTCGTAGATCGTCGTCACCGGCACGCCGAGATACTCGGACAGCTCTTCGATGCTCAGCAGCGGGTCCAACCCACTGGCAGCGTGCGTTGCAATACCCATAACAGCGAGGTGCGCCAGCCGTCCCCAACCGCCCCACGACGACCGTGACCGCCGAGCACCAACACCGCGACGGAGACGGCAGCACAACCCGCAATACGGGTAAGTGATGACCCAACGGGCCGCGTAAATGATGACTTTCTGTTGACCGGATCAAATCCTACGACGCTTTCAGGCCCGGAATCCCAAGGAAATCCGGGCCTGATTGGTAGCGGGGGGAGGATTTGAACCTCCGACCTCTGGGTTATGAGCCCAGCGAGCTACCGAGCTGCTCCACCCCGCGTCGGCCCATTCAGCTTACCCGCCAGGGCCAATGGATACCAAATCGATCACGAATCGCCCAAATCGGCAGGTACAGGACGGGAGGAGCCCCAACGCGCTCCCAGCCCGCTGCGTCCGATCATCACCGCAGCCACTCCCGCGGCCCGCCCCGAACCGCCCATCACCCGACCGCGACCCTCCCCGCCCCGATGATCAAGCGAATGCGCCAAGTGTCTTGGCGAAAACGCTTGATCATCGCCGAAAAGGTAGCGGCTCGGCCGGCCCCGCCCGGTCCGCTGGGCCGGCCGGTCGGGGCCGGCCGGTCAGCCGGTTGGGGTGGCGCTGGGCAGCTGGCCGCGCGCTTGCAGGTACTGCTCGGTCAGCTGCTTGATCCGGGCCTCCGCCTGGCCGACGGCCACCGGGTCGCCGGTGGCGTAGGCGGCTTGCAGGTCGGCGAACGCCTGATCCATCTCATTCAGGATGGTGTCCACGTCGCCACCCGAGGCCGGCGGCGCGGAAGACGCGGGCGGGGGCGCGCTAGATGGCGGCGCCGAAGTGGGCGGAGCCGAGCTCGATGGCGCGGTGGTCGCGGGCGTGGTGGAGCCGGTGCCCGGGTTGGGGATGTTCAGGCCCACCGTGGATTGGCCGAGGTTCTCCAGCGCGTTGGCGAGGTCCGGGCCGTAGCCGATCTTGTCGCCGTACACCGCCAGCACCCGCTGCAGCGTCGGGAACGAGCCGGCCTCGGCGGCGGCCCGCACGTACAGCGGCTCCACGTACAGCAGCGAGTCGCCGATCGGCAACGTCAGCAGGTTGCCGTAGATCACCGTCGACCCGCCGCCGGGCGCGTTGAACAGCGACAGGTCCTTGGTGATCACCGAGTTGGTGTTGAAGATGTTCGCGATCTGCTCCGGGCCGTTGGTGACCTTGCTCTGCGGGATGGTCAGCACCGTCATCTGCCCGTAGGTCGCCGGGTCGCAGGACACCGTGATGAACGCGGCCAGGTTGTTGCGCTGGTTGACGATCATCGGGCTGGTGAGCTGGAACTGCGGGGTCAGCCCGCCCGTGGGCGGGGCGGCCAGCACGTAGTACGGCGGCTGGTTGGCACCCTGGTTGGCCGGGCTGGGGTCCTTGGGGACGGTCCAGCGGTCGCCGACGTTGTAGAACGTCACCGGGTTGTCCACGTGGTAGGAGCCGATGAGCGCGCGCTGGATCTCGAACAGGTCCTGCGGGTAGCGCACGTGGTCCAGCACCGCCTGCGGCATGGTCGATTGCGGCTGCACCGTGCCCGGGAAGATCTTCATCCAAGCGGCCAGCACCGGGTCCGGCTGCTGGTCCTGGTTCCACTGGTAGAGCGTCACCTGGCCGGTGTAGGCGTCCACCGTCGCCTTGACCGAGTTGCGGATGTAGTTGATCGTGTCGTTGGGCTGGGAGGCGGTCTGCTGGGTCTCGGTGAGGGTGTCCGAGGTCAGCGCGGACAGCGACTCCTGCTCGGAGTATGGGTAGTTCGACATCGTGGTGTACCCGTCCACCATCCACATCACGTGGCCGGTGTCGGCGTCCACGAACGGGTACGGGTCGCCGTCCACGGTCAGGAACGGCGCCACCTTCTGCACCATCTGGCGCGGGTCCCGATCAAATATGATCTTCGCGCCGTCGGCGCTCACCGCGCTGTTGAGCAGGAAGTTGAGCTGCTTGTATTGCACCGCCAGCGCCAGCCGGGTGAAGAAGCTGCCCAGCGAGACCCCGCCCCCGCCGTCATAGGTGATCTTGGTGGCGTCGCTGCCGTTGTATTCCTGCGGCACGCCTTTCGCGCCCACGATGGAGTAGTCCGGCAGCAATTCCCCGTAATAGATGGCTGGGTTGGTCAGCATGTCGTTGAAGATGCCGGTCGGCGGGATGTTCTTCTCCGCGTACAGGTCCTTGTTGTTGGTGACGTCCACATCGGCCGGCGCGGCGACGAACCCGAAGCCGTGGGTGTACACGGTGTGCTGGTTGATCCAGTTGCTCTGGTCGCCGCTCAAGTTGCTCGCGTCCAGCTCGCGCGCCCCGACGATGTAGTCCTTGGTCTGGCCGCCAATGGTGTACCGGTCGACGTCGAGTTTGTTGGAGAAGCCGTAGACGTTGCGGATCTGCTGCTGCTGGGTGAACGTCGCCGAGATCTGGTTGGGGTCGAGGATGCGAATGTCGGAGATGGTCGGGCTAGCCGGATCGAGCGCGGTGATGGACGGCGAGTTGGCGACGTTGTAGGTCTCGTAGTCCACATCGGTGCCGGACACGATGCCATACGCCTGCCGAGTGGCCTGGATATTGCGCGAGATGTATTTCGCTTCCTTGGCGCTGGCGTTCGGCTTGACGCTGAACTGCTGGATCGCGGCCGGGTAGACCCCGCCGATGACGATGCTCAGGATCAGCAGCACCACGAAGCTGATCACTGGCAGCTGGGCGCTCTTGAGCCAGATGCTGGCCAGCACCGTGGCGGCGATGACGATGGCGATCCAGAACAGGATGGTTTTGGCCGGCAGCGCCGCGTTCACGTCGGCATACGAAGCGCCGGTGACCCGTCCCCGGCTGGAGAACACCAATCCGTACCGGTCCAGCCAGTAGGCGACCGCTTTGAGCGCGATGAAGACGAACACCAGAATCGTCAAGTGCCGCCGCGCGGAGAGCGTGATCTTCGGGCCGGGGGTCTGCACCCGGATCGCGCCGACCAAGTAGTGCACCGCGGCGGAGAGCAGGATCGCGAAGAAGATCGTGCCGAATCCGAAACTCAACATGGCGCGATAGGCCGGGTAGTCCCAGGCGTAGAACGAGATGTCTTTGTGGAATTGCGGGTCGGTCACCCCGAACGAGCCGCCGAAGCGCCACAGCATCCACACCCGCCAGCCGCCCTGCGCGGACAGCCCGCCGATCAGCGCCACCAGCACCATCAGCCCGCTCAGGACCAGCTTCTTGCGCGGCTCGACCATGAGCCGGTAGCGCTCCAAGTTCTGCTGCTCCCCGGACAGCGGCCGGAACGGCGGGCGCATCAGATACGCGGCGGCCACGTTGCCGCCGACGATCAAGGCGGCGAGCACCGCGAAGATGACGAACACGATCACCCGGGTGGCGAGGATCCCCTTGAACACGTTGCGGTAGCCGACCGCACCGAACCACAGCCAGTCGACGTACACCCCGACCAGCGCGCTGGCGATGGCCAGCAGCACGATCAGCGCCACCACCACCAGCAGGATCACCTTGGTCCGCCGGGACAGGCTCAGCGAAGGCATCGGTGGACGCATCGGCGGGCGCATCGTCACGGGCGGGCTCCTTGGTCGCGATCTGGTACGGCGTAGGTCGTGGGGGCGGCCCTGGAACGCAGCGCACCGGCCACGCAATCAACGTACCGGCCACGCCAGGGGTTCCGCGCCCGGCCGGGCGAACGCGGCGGCTCAGCAGTGCGGCACTGGCGCGCCGGCCCGCAGGTTCGCCAGATCGGTGACCGCGTCGTGCAGCGTGGCCACCGAGATCACGTCCAGGCCGCGCGGGATCGCGCCGCGCACGTCCGAGCAGTTGGCTTGCGGGGCGAGGAACACGGTGGCCCCGGCCCGGCGCGCGGCGATCATCTTCAGCTGGATCCCACCGATCGGCAGCACCTTGCCGTCCGCGGTGATCTCCCCGGTGCCGGCGATGAACCGTCCACCGGTGATATCAGTCGGGCCCACCTTGTCCATGATCCCCAGGGCGAACATCAACCCGGCGGACGGTCCGCCGATCTGATCGCCCAGGCCCAGATCCACCTCGAACGGGGCCAGGCAGCCGGTGGTGACCGTGATGCCCAGTCGGGCGCCCGTGGCCCCGGCGGCGGGCGGGCTCAGCTTGATCGACAGGGATTGGGCCTGGCCGTCCCGGGTCACCCCGACCGTGACCACCTGGCCCGGCGTCGCCTTGGTGAGCAGCGCGGACAATTTGTCGGCGCTGTCCGCCGACGCGCCATCGATGCTGACGATCATGTCGCCGGGGCGCAGCACCCCGTTCGCGCCGAGGGTTGGATCGACGCGCACCACCCCGAATCCGTTCGGGTAGCCCAGCTCGCACAGCGCGGCCGCCGTGGCCGAGTCCTGCGACTCGGCGAACGCCTGGGTGTTCTGCGCGTTCACTTGCGCCTCCGACTGCCCGGGCGGGTAGACCGACGCGCGCGGCACCACGGTCTCGTCCCCCTTGAGCCAGCCCACCAGCGCCTGCGCGGCGGTGATGTGCCCGGTGGTGACGCTGACCGTGGTCATGTTCAGGTTGCCGGTGACCGTGTTGGTGTCACGGCCGTTGATCACGATGATGTCCTGCTGCGCGCCGTTGTCCTGATAGCTACCCAGGGTGTTGTAGGTCGGCCCCGGGCTCAAGATCACGTACGGCACGGGCACGGTGGCGGCCAGCACCAGCAACACCACGAACAGCGGCCCGGCCACGAGCAACGTGCGGACCCGCCGGGACAGTCCCGACCAGCCGGAGCGGCCGGTCCGCCGCTGGCCCTCGGGCTCGTCTCGACCCCCGTCTATCCCGTCAACCCCGGCAACGATAGGTCCACCGGCGCCACGGCCGTCCCCGGCAGGGCCATCCACAACGGGACCGCCCACAACAGGGTCCGCGCCGTCGGCGGATGGGCGGTCGGGGTTCTCGGGCTGCACAGGATGCACCCTATCCGCGTCCGCCTCGGCGCGCGCTGTGCCCTCGGGCGTCCCGCGGCTCCGCGGCGCCAGCGGTGCCCAACGCGTCGAGGAACGCCCGATGGGCGGTTATCGACTCGGCCGTGGACCGCGCCCGGCGCGGCCTGCCCCGCCACCAGGTCAGCGCCGCGGCCAACGCGGTGGCCACGATCGGCGCGGCCAGCCACCACGCCCAGGCATATTCGCTCACCGCTCGCACCCTTCCGAAACTACCGGCCACCGGCCCAATGGCGGCGGCACAACGCCGGAACCCAGCGACGGGTCACGTGAGCAACTACTATCGGTGACGCGACCCGGTGCCGCGACGGCCGCTTGGACCAGGCGCTTCGACACGAATGGCGGATTGATGACCGATTTCCCGTTCCCATTCGGTGGCGCCGGCCCGGGAGGGTTCAGCCCCGACGACCTGGCCGGCAAGATTCCCCTGTTCGCGGAGCTGCAGAAGCTGCTGTCCTGGTCCGGCGGCCCGGTGAACTGGGACTTGGCTCGCCAAGTGGCCATCTCCGCCGTCGCCGGCGAGCACCGCGCGGTCACCGACACCGAACGCGACGCGTCGATCGAGGCGCTCCGACTGGCCGACCTGTGGCTCGACGACGCCACCACGCTGCCCTCCGGCGCGCGCTCCGCGCAGGCCTGGTCGCGGGTGGAGTGGATCGAGCGGACGCAACCGGTGTGGGCGACGCTGTGCGAGCCGGTCGCCGCGCGGGTGGTGGCGACGATGTCGGACGCGATCCCGGCCGAGGTTCGCGAGCAGGCCGGGCCGCTGGCGTCGGTGGTCGGCCAGCTCGGCGGCATGATGTTCGGCGTCCAGATCGGTCAGGGGCTCGCCGCCCTCGCCCAGGAGGTGGTGTCCGGCACTGACATCGGGCTGCCGCTCGCCCCGGCCGGAGTGGCGGCGCTGGTGCCGGCGAACGTGGCCGCGTTCGGCGCCGGCTTGGCGCGCCCGGACGAAGAGGTCCGGCTCTACCTGGCGCTGCGCGAGGCGGCGCACCTGCGCCTGTTCGGCCATGTGCCCTGGCTGCGGCAACGTCTGCTGGACACCATCGACGCCTACGCCCGGGGCATCGGGCTGGACACCTCGGCCATGGAGCGCCTGGTCGCCAACATCGACCCAACGAACCCGCAGGGCATTCAAGAGGCGTTCGCCCGGGGCATGTTCGCCCCCGAGCAGACCCCGGCCCAGCAGGCGGCGTTGCGCCGCCTGGAGACGCTGCTGGCGCTCGTCGAGGGTTGGGTGGACACCGTGGTGGCCACGGCCAGTCGCGATCGGATGCCCGGCGCGGCGGCGCTGCGGGAGACCTCCCGGCGCCGGCGGGCCACCGGCGGGCCGGCCGAGCAGACCTTCGCCACCCTGGTGGGCCTGCAGCTGCGCCCCCGGCGGCTGCGCGACGCGGCCGCGTTGTGGTGGGCCGTGGGCGAGAAACACGGCACCGCCGGCCGGGACAGCGTCTGGGGCCATCCCGACCTGCTGCCCGACGCCGAGGACCTGGACGACCCGATCGGATTCGCGCAGAAGTTTGGCGCCGACCCGTTGTCGGACGCGCTCGGGGAGCTGCCCAGGCTCGGGCCGGACGGGCCGGACGGGACCGCGGGGGGCAGTGGGGCTGCGGGCGCTGCGGATCCCCTCGGGACCGCGAGCACCGCCGGAACCGCAGACCCGGTGCCACCACCGGACGACGGTGAGGCGAGCGGCGGCTAGGGCGGCGGCCGGTGCTGTGGCCGCGGCTCGTGCTGGGGCCGCGGCTCGTGCTGGGGCGACGGCTGGTGCTGTGGCCGCGGCTCGTGCTGGGGCGACGGCGGGTAGGGCGAACCCGGCGCCGGGCCATCGCAGATGGCTCCGTCTGCTAGGAAACCGTCGGCCGCCGCATTCCCGATGGAATCGTCGGCATCGTCGACGACGTCATCGGCAAGATCATCAGCGATCGGCAGGCGCGCCGCGGCGCTCACCCCGTCCAGGTAGCCGCGTGCCCGCTCGGCGCGCGGGTAGCGGTGCACGAGCGCCCAGAACCCCGCGTCGTGCCCAGGCGCCAGCAGGTGCGCCAGTTCATGGACCAGCACGTAGTCCAAGACCCAGTCCGGCATGCCGCGCAGCCGCTGGGAGACCCGGATCGTCGCGCTGCGCGGGCTGCACGACGCCCACCGCGAGCGCATCTCCGGCACCCAACGCACACTCGCCGGCGCCGCCGCGCCGCCCAGGTACTGCCTGGACAACCGCGCACAGCGACGCGCCAACTCTTCGTCTCCGTCGCACCGGCCGCGGCCAGCCTGGGCCCGCTCCCGCGCAGTGATCTTGCCCACCAGCTCAGCCACCCAGCGCTGCTCCTCCGCAGCGGACAGCCGCGCCGGGACGAGCACAACAATGCGGTCGCCGTCACGGTAGGCGGACACGGTGCGTCGCCGCCGCGCACTGCGCCGCACCTCCACCTCCGGCTTCGGCGCCGCCGGCCGCGGCACCGCGCACTGGGACACCGCGCACAGGGACACCGCGCACAGGGCGACGGGCACCACGCCCGTCACTGCGGGCTGGCCGGTCGCGAACACCGACTCACCGTAGCGGCCGGAGCCGGTAGCAGCAATCCACAAGCCCGTCCACAACTGTGGACATCAACTGGAGGGTTATGACCACCCCAGCGCGCCGCCTGGCGGTGCGCGCAGACGTTGTGCACAACTTATACATGGGCTTGTGGATAACGTCAGCGGTCTTTGGCTGAATCGTGTCAGAGTTGCCCATGGCAGAAATCAAGCTCGCCGGGCCCGGAGCCCGCGCCGCACGTGAAATGATCCTGAACCCCGCCGTCCGAGTGCTATGGCGTGACGGCAACGTCGTCCAACTCGAACTCGGCAGCCGGGCGGTGGTGGTCGACGGCCTTGACACGACCGCGATTCGTCAGCTGACCGGCCAGAGCTACGAAGGCGACCCCATACCGGCCAGCGCCGTGGCCGCGCTGCGCGAGGAGCGCTTCGTGCTCGACCCGCGCGCGCAACCGGCGCCAGGGGTGCCGCGGCTAGCTTCCGAGCTTGCCGCGCTGCAGGTCCGCCACGGCGCGTTGGCCGAGGACATCCTCACCGCCCGGCGGCGGTCCGTGGTCCAGGTCGACGGCGCGAGCCGGCTGGCCCCGTCCATCGCCGTGCTGCTCGCCGCCGCCGGGGTCGGCCAGGTCGCGGTGAGCGCCCAAGGCGACGTCCGTCTCGCGCACACCGTGCCGGGAGGGCTGGCCCCAGCCGACGAAGGCGCTCGCTTCACCCGCGCCTCGTTCGACGCCATCCGTCGCGCCGCGCCCGACTGCGATCCCGGGCCGCTGCCCCCCGGTGCGGCGCCCGATCTGACCATCCTCACCACCCCCGGTCCGATCGACACCGACGTGCGACTCGGCCTGCACACCCGGGGCGGCGCGCACCTGGTGGTCCAGGCCGACGGCGACCGCGCCGTGGTCGGTCCGCTGGTGGTGCCCGGCTCCACCAGCTGCCTTCACTGCGCCGATCTGCACCGCCAGGACCGCGACCCGGCCTGGCCGCTGCTCGCCGCGCAACTGGCCACCCCGCTCAGAAGCGCCGCGCCGTCGGATGCCATCCTGTGCTGCTTCGCCGCAGCCTTGGCGGCGTGGCAAGCGCTGGCCTATCTCGGCGGCGACTGCGTGGACACGGTTGAGGGGACGGTGGAACTGGATCTACCGGGCGGCCGGATTCGGCGACGCACGCTGCCCGCGCACCCGGCGTGCGGCTGCGGCGCGGTGGACCGAGTCGCCGACGCGGCCAGCGCGTAGTTGCGCGGGCAGGCAGAATGGCCAATGTGCCGGACCGCACCAATGACCGGGCCGCCCACCCCGAGGTGCCGCGGACCGACCCGCGCGCCGCCGGTTCCGAGGCGCGCGCCGCCGGTTCCGACCCGCGCGCGCGTGGCGACCTGGCCCAGCGCGGCGCGTCGCGCACCGCCCGGCTCGCCGCGCTGCCGCTGGGGATCGCCGGCCGGGCCACCCTCGGCCTGGGCAAACGCCTCGCCGGGCGCTCCGCCGAGGCGGTCACCGCAGAGCTTCAGCAACGCACCGCCGAGCAGCTTTTCACCGTGCTCGGCGAGCTCAAGGGCGGGGCGATGAAGCTTGGCCAGACCCTGTCCGTGTTCGAGGCCGCGCTGCCCGAGGACGCCGCCGCCCCGTACCGGGCCGCGCTCACCAAGCTGCAGGAGTCCGCGCCACCGATGCGCGCCGAGGTCATGCACCGGGTGCTCGCCGAGCAGTTCGGCCGCGGCTGGCGCGCGCGATTCGACTCCTTCGACGACGCCCCGGCGGCGGCCGCGAGCATCGGCCAGGTGCATCGCGCGGTGTGGGCCGACGGTCGGCCCGTCGCGGTGAAGGTCCAGTACCCGGGCGCCGGGCCGGCGTTGATGGCCGACTTCACCCAGCTGTCGCACTTCGCCCGCCTGTTCAGCCGCATCTCCCCCGGCCTGGACGTCAAGCCGCTGGTGGCCGAGCTCAAAGACCGGGTGCTGGAGGAATTGGACTACACCCTGGAGGCCAACGCGCAGCGCGGCTTCGCCGACGCCTTCGCCGATGACCCGGACATCCTGGTGCCCCGGGTGGTGGCCAGCGCGCCGAAGGTGCTGGTCACCGAATGGATCGACGGCACGCCGCTGTCGCGCGTCATCACCGCTGGCTCGACCCAGCAACGAGACCGGGCCGGATACCTGCTCGCCTTGCTGCACTACAGCGCGCCCAGCCGGGCCGGGCTGCTGCACGCCGACCCGCACCCAGGGAACTTCCGGCTGCTCGATGACGGCCGCCTCGGCGTCATCGACTTCGGCGCGGTGGCCCGGCTGCCCGGCGGATCGCCCGCCCCGCTGGGGCGAATGTGCCGACACACGCTGCGCGGCGACGCGCAGGCGCTGATGGCCGAGCTGCGCGACAGCGGGTTCATCCAGGCCGGCATCGTCGTCGACCCCCGCCAAGTGTTCGACTACCTGCGCCCAATCGTGGAGCCACTGCAGACCGAGGAATTCACCTTCACCCGGGAATGGATGCGCGAGCAGGCCGCCCGGATGGGCGATCCGCGTAGCGCCGAGGCACGCGTCGGACGGCTGCTGAACCTGCCCCCCTCCTACCTTCTGATCTACCGGGTGACCCTCGGCTCGATCGGCGTGATGTGCCAGCTCGGCAGCACCGCTCGGCTGCGTGGGCTGGCCGAGCGCTGGCAGCCGGGTTTCGCCGGTGACGACGCCTGATCGCCTGGGACGAGCGTCCCGGCGCGCCCGCGTTGACGGCTCAGGTCCGTTGGCGCTAGCGTGATCAGTTGGCTTGTCCGGCCGATCCGAACGGGCCACGAGCAACACCGAACAACGCGTGGGGCAAGCCGGTCAAAAGCCGGCGCTGACCCGCAACCGTGGGCCCGATCAGGGCGAGCCGGAAAACCCGCGCGAAGTTCGCCCTCATCTGCCGTCGTGGTCTGCGGCCGGAGGTCGGGGGCGCGCTCACCCGTTCGCCACGGGTGGACGGGCTGTCGGCGTCGCCCGGACCACCCGAGTGTTAGGACCGGGAAATGTCCATCGTCACTCCCCGCCGTTTGCTGCGCGCGGCCGTGCTGGCCGGAGCGCTCAGCGTCAGCTTGCTGGCCACGCTAGCGCCGGCCCATGCCAGCGCGCCGGCGTACACCACGACCACCGACCAGAAGGCGGCCGCGGCCGGCTGGCTGGCCACCCAGCCGGCGGGTGGCAACAACCTGCCCCAACCGGGCGGCGACCACTTCGGCAACGCGACCGTCTATGGCGGCGTCACCTACCCGTACGCCGTCAACTACGGCGAGAACGCAGACGTGATCTTCGGTCTGGCGGCGGCCAAGAGCGGCAAGCCGGTCATCGACACGTTGCTGAAGTACCTGCAAGACAACATTGTCGCCTACGCCGATCCCGGCAACGCGACTGAATACGGCCCATACTCCGGCGCGGTCGGAAAGGCCGCGCTCGCCGCGATAGTCGCCGGCGCCGACCCTGACGACTTCGGCGGCCAACACCTGATGGATGTGCTGCGGGAGGCCGTGTGCGCAGACGCGCAACCCACCGACGATTGGGGCTCGACGCCGTGTTGGGCCATCGGTGCCGCGCGGAACATCTACTCCAGCACCTCCGAGTCGTTCGTCCTGCTCGCCCAGGCCCGGGCCGGCGGCGACTATGTCCCGACCGAGAACGCTGTCACCTATTTTCTTTCGTTGCAGTGCCCCGGCGGCGGTTTCACCGCCGACACGCTCGCCTGCACCGACGAAAACTACCCCACTCCGGACAGCCCAGACGCGCATGCCGACGTCGACTCGACCGCGTACGCCATCATGGCGCTGCAAGCGCTCCAGGCGCTGGTGTACGCCAACGATCTCTACTCGGATCTCGCCGAGTCCATCATGTCCGCGGCCGGCTCAGCGATCAGCTGGCTGCAGGGGCAAATGAGCGCGGACGGCTCTTGGGCGGAGAACACCAACTCCACCGGGCTCGCGGCCGCAGCGCTGCTCGGCGGCCCCGCCGTCGCGTTCGCCGCCCCCGTCGGCGCGACCCCGGACCCGAGCCTGCCGCGCACCTGGCTCCTCAGCCAGCAAGTCCCGGCCGGCCAGCCGGGCGCCGGCGCGGTTCGCTACGACGGAACCTTCACCGCCACCACGAAAAACACCACGTCACCGTCCGTCCTCGCCACCGCGCAGACGCTGCCCGGCCTGGTCCCCCTCGGCTCACTCGCATTCCTGACCGCCGGCGAACCGAGCGACACGATCGCGCTGTTCCCGCCAGTGGCCAAGCTGACCAGCGGGAAGGCCAAGGCCGGCAAATCGGTCACCTTCACCGGAACCGGGTTCCCCGCCGGGGAGACGGTCAACGCCGCATTGCACTCCACCACGGTTCCGCTGGGCACCGGCATCGTCGCCCCGGACGGCACAGTCAAGTTCAGCGCCACCATCCCGCCCGGCTTCAGCGGCCCCCACAAGATCGTCATCACCGGTCCGGTGTCCGGGCTCAGCGCTTCGATAACGCTGAA
>WQZC01000040.1 GCA_009780925.1 Actinomycetes bacterium
CAGCAGGCCCTCCCCGTCGTAGGCGTACCTGGTGACCCGCCCGTCCGGGTCGGTCACCGACGTGCGCCGGTACTCCGAGTCATACCCGTACCTGGTCACCCCACCCGAAGGGTCGGTGACAGTGGCGATGTTCAACCCGTTGTTGTAGGTGTAGGCCGTCACCCCGCCGTCCGGGCCGGTCACCGACGAAACTTGACCGTCCGCCTGATAGGCGTACTTGGTGACCGTCCCCGACGGCGACGTCGTCTGCGTCAGCTCCCCCACCCCGTCGTAGGCGTACCTGGTCACCCCGCCATCAGGGTCGGTCACCTGGCTCACCCGGTCCGCGCCGTCATAGGCCATCCGGGTCGTCCCGCCGGCCGCGTCCGTCACCCTGGTCAGATTACCGTGGCTGTCATACCGGTAGCTGGTCGTGTTGCCATTCGGATCCGTGCTCGCGGTCACGTTCCCCGACGCGTCAAAGGCTTGCGCCCAGTTGCCGCCGCCCGGCCCCGCGACCGCCGTCGTGTTCCCCTTCGAATCGACCGTGTAGGTGGTCACGTTGCCCAGCGCGTCGGTCTGCGAGGCGAGGTCCCCCTTGGATGTGTAGCTGTATCTGGTGGTCGCGCCCATCGGGTCGGTGGTCGACACCAGGTTCCCGTTGGCGTCATAGGAGTATCTGGTCACCCCGCCGTTCTGATCCGTCGACGTCGCGGTGTCCCAATCGGCGTACCCCGTCCCCAGCGTGTTCCCCTGCGGGGTCCTCACCTGGGAGACCCGCCCGGTCGCGTCGATGGTGAACACCGTCTTCGCGCCCGTCGTGTCGGTGTAAGTGGTGGTGCCGTCGCCGTAGGCGATCGTCGCCGCGTCCCCGTCGCCGTTGACCTGCTTGACCACCCGACCCGCCGAGTCAAAAGTGTTGGTGATGTAGGTGACCCCGTCCGGGGCGGTCACCGTCGTCATCAACCCCGCCGCGTTCCCCGACGACCCATACCCGTACCGGGTCGCGTGGCCGTCTGGGTCGGTGATCGACGTCAGATGCCCGCCGCTGTCGTACTTGATCGTCCACACCGCCCCGTCCGGGCGCGTAACCGAGGTGACCCGGCCCGCCGAATCGCTCCCGAACCCGATCACCCGCCCGTCCGGGGTCGTGATCGACTCCAGCGCCCCAACCGCGGTCCGGGTGGTCGGCACCAGCGGCGCGGGCGGCTCACCCAGCGCGACCGGCCACGTCACGCCCGTGGCCCCCGGGATCGGCACCGTGACCTGCCCATAGGAGTAGGACCAGGCGTGCCCCGCTCGATCGGTCGACCCCACCAGCGCCCCGGAACCGTCGTAGGAGTCCTCCTGGAAGGTCTGGGTGGACCCGTCTGGCTGGGTCAGCACGAGCGTGTCCGGCGCGGTTCGCCTCAACGTCTCGTGGATCCCCGCCAGCGCCGGCGTGAACGAGCTCGTCCCGCTCGGGTCGAACGCGGTCACCGCGCCCTGATCGTCGGTCACCGCCACCGACCCGTCGGTGTACGTCTGCGTGTGCGCGCTCGCGCCAGCGGACCAGCCCGCCCCGAACCGGCCGCTGGTCGGGTCCATCGAGTTGTAGGTCAGCGCCACCGGGGTGTCCGTTCCGCCCGGCCCCGACACGTCGAACAGATCCGCCGTCTGCAAGAAGTTGCCGGTCGCGAAGTTCACCGGATCCGACCCGTACCGCATCCAGATAGCGAACCCCAGCTGGAACAGCGCCGCCAGCTGAGCCTTCGACGGCGCGGCCGGGAACGCTGACTGCCCCGGCGCGCTACCGCAGGCGAACCCCTGCGCCTGCAACTGCCGGCCCACCGCCGTCACCACCGCGTCGGTCACAAAGCCGTACTCCATCCCGTCATAGGGCATGGCGATCGCCGAGAAGTCGAAGTTGTGGTCCAGGAAACCGAAGAACGTCTGCGCGTACGTCCCCGACAGCCCCGCGAACTCCGCGTACGGGTAGGTGGTGCCGTTGGTCGCCGCCTGGTTCACCCCGGCCTGCGGCGGCCGTCCGGTGAACCGCGTCCACTGATCCAACGTCCGCTGCGCGAAAGCGATGTTGTTCCCCGCCGCCGTCGCGAACGACGCCGCCCCGCCATCGCTCGCGTCCCCCCACGGCTCCCCGGTGAAGTCGTTCAAACTGATCGTCAACGACACATCCGCCCCGGCCATCTTCGCGGCCCGGACCGACCGGTCCACGTAGTCAGTCGAATCGTCCCGGGTGATCACCACCGAGGTGTCGCACAACGCCTCAAGCTTCGTCTTGGCCTGCGTCGCGATCTTGTAGGTGACCGGCAGCTCCGTGGTCGTCACCCCGGCCCAGACCGCCCAAGTGAAGTTGTCGTCCGGGTCCAGCGCCACCAGCCCGGCCGGGGCAGCCGCCACCGCCGGCGGGACCACCGGGACCAGCAGCTGCGCCCCCAGCGCCACCACCGCCGCCAGCGCCGACCACAACGCCAACCGGGACCGCCGGCCCCGTCGCACCACTGACATCCACGGCATCTCGATCCGCTCCTCACCCATCAAAAACGGACAAACGAAGGTTTCGACGAACGTTCGTCGCGCGCGGTCACTGGGCGACCGCCCACGCAAGCAAGAACCCGGTCAACTTCCCGTCCACCCGCCGCTGGACCAGCGCCAGCCCAACCCACCGCGCGTCCTTGGCCGCGATCGGGCTGCGCCCGTCCGGAGTCCGGCCCAGCAGCGCTGCGGCCTGCGCCAGCCCGGACGGGTCCGCCCCCGCGACCCAACCGACCCGCAGCCCGGCCCCCGAACAGCCACCCGGACCCACCTGGGGGGCCAGCGTCGGCGTCGGCGCCACCGCGCCGACCGGCGCGTCCCCGGCCGCCGCCGCGTACCGCGCGGCCAGATCGTCCAGACACGACACCTCCGTCAGCGACGTCAGGCCGGCCGAGCCGCGGGCCTTGTTCCACACCGCCAACGCGCCCGCCCGATCCAACGCGGCCGGCCGCTCCGCCACCGTCACCACCGGCGGCCGGGCCGCGCCACCCGCCCGGCCGCCGCCGGACCCGCCCAGCCCGAGCAGCAGGCCGACCGCCAACCCGCACACCGCCAGCGCGCCAACCCCGGCCAGCAGCAGCCGCCGGCGGCGCCCGCGCACCAGACCCGCCAGCCGGTCCCCCACCGCCCCGGCCACCACGTCACACCCCGACCAGCCGGCGCCGCCGCACCGCGCCGCGCAGCCACAACAGCAACAACCCGCCGCCCGCCAGCACCGGCCCGCCGACCACCGCCACCCCGACCCCATCCGTGCCCGTCCCCGGCAACGCCGCGGACCCCGTCGACGCGCCCGACCCCGTCCCCTGCGCCGGGCCCACCGGCGAACCGGTCGCCAGCCGGCCGCCGAAGCCCAGCTGAACCCACACCGGGTCGTTCACCACCACCAGCCCGCCCGAGCCGGGTTTGGAAGACACCGACACCGACGCCGACGACCCGTCGCCCGACGCCGTGACCGTCACGCCTTTGGAGGACACGCTCACCGACGACTTCGACGACTTCTTCGCCGCGCCAGCGCCCACGTTCACCGTCACCGGGTTGTTCACCACCACCGTCGGCCCCCCAACCGTCACCGTCACCGTCGGAACCGGCCGCCCATGGCCGCCGCCGCCCGGGCGCGGCGGACGAGTCGGAGTCGCGGACGGGGCCGGCAGGGTGATCGTCACCGTCCCGGTGGACGTCTGCCCGGTCGCCGAAATCGGGTTGCGGACCGTGTAGGTGAACGAGTCGGTCCCGGCCGCCCCCGCGTCCGGGGTGTAGGCGAACACCCCCGACCCGGTGAACACCGCCTCGCCCTTGCCGGGCTGGCTGAACCCGGTCACCACATAGTTGACGCCGTAGTCGATCGCCCCGTCGCCGGCGCAGTCATTCGCCGACACGTCGATGCTCACCACCGTCCCGGTCGGGTCCGCCACCGCGTCGTTCACCGCCACCGCCGGCGACACCGCGCCCCACCCGATGGTCACCGTCGCCTGGGAGAACACCGCCGGGTTGGCCGCGTCCGCGATCTGGTAGACGAACGAGTCCGTCACCGGGCACATCGGCGGCGCCGACCCGCCCGGGGTGTAACGGAAATAGCCATCCGCGCCCAAATACGCCGCCCCGAACCTCGGCGCCCGCACCAGATCCGTCGAAACCAGCACAGTCCCATCCGGACTCGCCGGTGTCAGCCCCGACGCCGGCACCTTCCCCGACGCGTCCGAATCATTGGCCAGCACATTCCCATCCGCGTAGCCCGCCCCCGCGCCCGCCACCACCGCCACCGAGTCATCCACCGCCCGCAACGACGTCGCCGCCCCCGCCGGGCCAGCCCAACACACCCCAGCCGCCATCAGCAACCCAGCGCCCAGCCCGACCGCGCCCACCACGGCCCACGGCCGGCTCGACCGCCCACGCGCGACCCAAGACCCGACCACTCCAGACCCCCAATCTCCGAGCCGCCGAAACTGGCCAGCCAGCACCGGCGACGCGCACGATCCCTTGGGCAGTGACCCTGCCCCCCCCCCGGCCACAAGTGTCAAGCCATCACAGGAAGCTGCGGCCAAACCGTTACCTTCCATACCGGGACGCTTCCCTCGCAAGGGTGACACATAACCCGTGGCACACTGGTACACATGGCGAATCTCACTTTGGTGATCGACGACGCGGTGCTCCGCCGGGCCCGCGTCCGCGCGATCCAAGAGGACACCTCCGTCAACGCCCAGGTGCGTGAGTTTCTCGCCGCCTACGCCACCCACTCCGACAACTCTGACGACGCGCGCCAGCGTCAGGCAGCGGCTCGGCTGGTCGAGCTGTCACGCGCCGCGCGCTCGGGCGGCGGCTTGGCGGACCGCGCCTGGAGCAGGGACGACCTCCATGAGCGCTGAGGTCTTCATTGACACCAACGTCTTGGCATACGCCTTCGACACCGCCTCCCCCGAAAAGCGGGCCACCGCGCAAGAGCTGATCGCCAACACCCCATTCGTCACCAGCGCGCAAGTGCTCGGCGAGCTGTACGTCACCCTGACCCGGAAGCTGACCAACAAGGTGCCCACCGATGTCGCCAGGCAAGCGATCGACGAGCTGCGCGCGCTGCCCGTGGTCGCCACCTCAGCGGCGCTGGTCGCAGCGGCGATCGGCACCTCGACCAGGTTCCAGCTCTCCTACTGGGACGCGTTGATCATCGAGGCGGCGGTGGCCGGCGGATGCGCGACGCTGCTGACCGAGGACCTCAACAACCGAGCCGTCATCCGCGGGGTGCGCGTCGTCAATCCGTTCGAGGACCGCGGCTGAGCGCCCTGGGTCACGGCCGAACGCCCTGGGTCACGGCCGAACGCGCTCCGGGCACCGTCAGCGTTTGCGCTTGCCGCCACCACTGCGGTTGCCGGAGCCGCCGCCCCGGTTGCCGCGGCTGCCGCGGTTGGGGTTGGCGCGCGCCTGCTGGCGACGGGCCGTGGCGGAGCCGGCGCCGCGCGCGGCGCCCTGCCCGTCCGCGTCGGCCTGGCGCACCTCGGGGGCGTCCGAGCCGAGCGACGGCGCGGAGTACGTCAACGGCGCCGACTCACCACCGCGCTGCAACCCCTTGGCGATGACCTTCGGCGCGTCTGCCCCGCGCGCCGCCTTGGATCCAGCCGACTTGGCCGCAGCCGTCGCCTTGGGCGCCGCCGCAGGTGCCGCCGGCTTGGCCGCCGCCTTGGCCGCGGCTGGCTTGACCTTGGCGCTGGTCGCGGGCTTGCCGCGGGCCGCCTGCTCGTGTTCCAGTTCGGCGGCCTCCAGCATCCCGACGTCCAGCGACGGGCCCTGGTCGGTCGCCCCCGGCTCGGCTCCCCCGCCCGTCTCCTCGGCGCCAGCGCCGCCGGTAACCTCCTCGACCTGCACCTCGAGGTTGAACAAGAAGCCGACCGATTCCTCTTTAATGCCGTCCATCATGCCGGCGAACATGTCGAATCCCTCGCGCTGGTATTCCACCAGCGGATCGCGTTGCGCCATCGCCCGCAGCCCGATGCCCTCTTGCAGATAATCCATCTCATAAAGGTGCTCGCGCCATTTGCGGTCCAGCACCGAGAGCAGCACCCGGCGCTCGAATTCGCGGGTGACCTCGTTGCCGAGGTCCTCCTCGCGCTGGTCGTAGGCGGCGCGCGCGTCGGCGACGATCTCCTCGATCAGGAACTCGCGGGTCAGGTCGGATTTGTGCCCGCCGGCTTGCTCGATGGCCTCGTCCACGGTCAGCGAGATCGGGTACTCCGTCTTCAGCGCGGTCCACAGCGCGTCGAGATCCCATTCCTCGGCGGCGTACCCGGACGCGGTGGCGCCCTCGATGTATCCCGTGATGACGTCATCGATCATCGGGCGTATCTGGTCGGATAGGTCGATGCCCTCCAGGATTTGCCGCCGCTGATCGTAGATGACGGTGCGCTGCTTGTTCATCACCTCGTCGTATTTGAGGACGTTCTTGCGGATCTCGAAGTTCTGCTGCTCCATTTGGGTCTGCGCCGATTGGATCGACTTGGACACCATCTTGTTCTCGATCGGGGTGTCCTCGGGCAGGCGGAGCATGCTCATCAACGCCGCCACCCGCTCGCCGTTGAACTTGACCATCAACTCGTCGCCCAGCGACAGGTAGAACCGCGACTCGCCCGGGTCGCCCTGGCGGCCCGACCGGCCGCGCAGCTGGTTGTCGATGCGCCGCGACTCGTGCCGCTCGGTGCCCAGCACGTACAGCCCGCCGAGGTCGACCACCTCGTCGTGCTCCTTGGCGACGGCCGCCTTGGCCTTCTCCAACGCCGCCGGCCAGGCCGCCTCATACTCCTCGGGCTGTTCGTCGGGGGCGATGCCGCGCTCGCGCAACGCGATGTCGGCGGCGAACTCCGGGTTTCCGCCGAGCATGATGTCGGTGCCGCGCCCGGCCATGTTGGTGGACACGGTGACCGCGCTCTTGCGCCCCGCGTTGGCGATGATCGCCGCCTCCCGCGCGTTGTTCTTGGCGTTGAGCACCTCGTGCGGGATGCCGCGGCGCAGCAGCAGCGAGGACAGCCGCTCGGACTTGGCCACGCTCGCGGTGCCCACCAGCACCGGCTGCCCGGCGTCGTGGCGCTCGGCGATGTCGTCCACCACGGCGGCGAACTTGGCGTCCTCAGTCTTGTAGATCAGGTCGTTCTCGTCGCCGCGGATCATCGGCATGTTGGTGGGGATCGGCACCACGCCGAGCTTGTAGATCTGATGCAGCTCGGCGGCCTCGGTCTGCGCGGTGCCGGTCATCCCGGCCAGCTTCGAGTACAGCCGGAAGTAGTTCTGCAGCGTGATCGTGGCCAGGGTCTGGTTCTCCTGCTGGATCTGCACGTGCTCCTTGGCCTCGATGGCCTGGTGCATGCCCTCGTTGTAGCGGCGCCCGTGCAGCACCCGGCCGGTGAACTCGTCCACGATCAGCACTTGCCCATCGCTGACGATGTAGTCGCGGTCGCGCTTGTACAGCTCCTTGGCCTTGAGCGAGTTGTTCAGATAGCCGACCAGCGGGGTGTTGACCGCCTCGTAGAGGTTGTCGATGCCGAGCTGGTCCTCGACGAACGCGACGCCCGCCTCGGAGACCGCGACGGTGCGCTTGCCCTCCTCGACGTCGTAGTGCTGATCGCGCCGCATCAGCGGTGCCAGCCGGGCGAACTCGGTGTACCAGCGCTGGTTCTCCTCGGCCGGGCCGGAGATGATCAGCGGTGTGCGGGCCTCGTCGATCAGGATCGAGTCGACCTCGTCGACGATGGCGTAGTTGTGCCCGCGCTGCACGCGGTCCTCCATCGTCCAGGCCATGTTGTCGCGCAGATAGTCGAAGCCGAACTCGTTGTTCGTGCCATAGGTGATGTCGGCGTGGTAGGCGGCCTTGCGCGCCTCCGGGGGCAGATCGTTGAGGATCTTGCCCACCGATAGGCCCAGGAAGCGATGCACCCGGCCCATCCAGTCCGCGTCCCGGCTGGCCAGATAGTCGTTCACGGTGACGATGTGCACCCCGTCGCCGGACAGCGCGTTCAAGTACGCCGGCAGCGTGGAGACCAGCGTCTTGCCCTCACCGGTCTTCATCTCCGCGATGTTCCCCTGGTGCAGCGCGGCCCCGCCCATCAGCTGCACCTTGAAATGGAACTGCCCCAGGGTGCGGCGCGCGGCCTCGCGAACCACCGCGAACGCCTCCGGCAGCAGGGCGTCCAGGGTCTCCCCGTCGGCGTACCGCGTGCGGAACACGTCGGTCTGCTCGCGCAGCTCCGCGTCGGTGAACTCGACGTAGTCCTCTTCGAGCGTCTCGATGTGCGCGGCGATGCCCGCCAGGCGGCGAACCGTCTTGCCTTCGCCGGCGCGCAAGATTTTGGCTAGTACCACGGCAGCAATGTTACGGCTTGCGCCGCCCCGCCCGCTCGTCGATGACGGCCACGCCATCGTTCGGCTCGGCCGCGGCCGGCGGCTCCCCAGCGTTTCCCCGCGCCAACCGCGCGCCCTTGTAGGTGGCGTATGGAGAATACCGTGGCGAGTAGACCAGCAGCCCCAGCGCGGAGAGCGGACCGAACACACCCACGACAATTATCCCGCTCGCCAGCGAGTAGAGCGCCGCCACCGCTGAGACCACGATCGGGCCGAGCGCGTTTCCACTGTCACCCATCACCCGCCACATCGACAAGAACCGCAGCCTCCCGCGATACGGCGCCACATCGGCGCCGAGGGTGAGCACGAGGCCGGAGCCAAGCCCATTTCCCGCGCTCATCAAAACCGCGACCAAGACGAACCAAGCCACGTCGCGCGTGAGTGGCAGCGCCATCATGGACCCCCCGAGAATCAGCATCGAGGGAACCGACACCGCCAATCTGCCAGCGCGATCCATCCACTTGCCCGCTGGGTAGAACAAGGAGATATCGACCGCGCTGGCAATGCCGAAGATAAGACTGGTGTGCTGGGCGCTGAGCCCGATGTGGGCGGCCCACAGCGGGAGCACGGTCTGCCGCGCCGCCCGGATCGCGCCGATCAGGATCAGCGCGTTGCCGAGCGTCACGAACAGCCGCCAGTGCTCGCGCCAGACCTCGCGCACGCCAACTGAGTCGCGATCCCGTCGCGCTGTGGTCCGGTTCGCGGGGACATCGGGCACCGCCAACAGCACCGCGGTCGTGGCCGCGGACGCGACCACCGCCACCCAGAAGGCGCCCCGGATCCCTATCAAAGTAATCATCAGCGCGCCAAGAAACGGGCCCGCGAATAGACCGATGCGATGCGACCCGCCCAGGCTCGACATCGCTCGCGCGCGCAAGCCGAGCGGCACCGACTCCATCACATAGGCTTGGCGCGACAAACTGAAGACCGCCGTCGCCATACCGATGCACAAAACCGCCGCGTCCAGCACTAACACATCGCCCGCGAACACGCACGCGATTTGCGCGCAAAGCGCCACCACCGCGCCCAGAATCATGGCGCGGCGCTCGCCGAGGCGCGCGGCCAGCGCCGCCGCCGGGATATCGCCCACGACCTGGCCGACGCCAAGCATCGACAGCGTGAAAGCCGCCCGTCCCGGACTGGCCCCCAGGTGCAGAGCGGTCAACGCCAGCACCGGCGAGATCGCCCCATTGCCGATTTCGAAGAGCGTCACCGGGAGAAATGCGGTCAGAATCAAACCGCGCAATGTCACCGCGCCCGGCGGAGTTGAATCACCATTCGCGGGGCCGGCTCCGACGGAGCCCACACCATCTGCTCGAACCGCTGCCATGCCCTCATCCCACGACGTGATAACTCTGTTGTGACGTTGTGCCAATCGGCCACAACAAGCAACACCATACTCGTCGCCACGGGCGGCTCGTGGTCACGACAAAGGCGCTGGCGGCGGGCGAGGCCGGGCTTGGCGGGCGGGGACTGAGCGCGGCCAGGCGCGCAGGACGCGGCGGGGCGACCCGAGCCGTAGCGGCCGCGCCACGGGCGGTCCGAGGCGGCCGCGCTACGGGTAGTCCAGGCCGAGCTCCGGGGCGAACGGGCGCGGGTCGACGTCCCGGAAGCGCGCCCGCTCGAACTCCGCCTTCAACCGGAACGGCGCGGTGGCGTCGAAAATCGTCTTGGCGGTGGTGCCCGGGGCGGGCAGGGTCGGGTCGTAGCTCGGCTGCTGGCTGGGGTCGAGGACGTGCCCGGACACCCCGGGGATGGTGATGATGTCCCGGTTGTTCTGCATGCGGGTCTGCATCGCCCACAGCACGTCATCGGTGTCGAACAGGTCGACGTCCTCGTCGACCAAGATGACGTTCTTCAGCTCCGAATAGACCCCGAACGCGACCAGCCCGGCCTGCCGGGCGCGCCCGTCGTCGAACGCGCGGCGCTTGTGGCAGCGCAGTATCGCCAGGAACTTCCCGCCCCCGGCGGGATGGGCGTAGACGTCGGTGACGAACCCCGGCATGGCCGCGTCGAGCGCGCGCAGGAGGCTGGCCTCGGTGGGGATGCCGGCCAGGCTGACATGCTCCTCGCCGGGGCCGACCAGGGTCTGCAGGATCGGGCGCTCGCGGGTGGTCACCGCCGTCACCTTGATCACCGGCAGCGACGGGTTGGCGGCACCGTTGTAGCCGGGGAACTCGGGCATCGCGTGGCCGGTGCCGGTGTGCTGGTCCTCGGCCTGCCGCGCGCCGGGGATCAGGTACCCCTCGATGACCACCTCGGCCGCCGCGATCGCCTTTTCCCGCACCGTGACGGCGTCGACGAGCTCGACCGGCCGGCCGCGCAGCCCGCCGGCGATGGCCAGCTCGTCGTAGCCGAGCGGGGTGGTCGGCGCCTCGAACGTCGCCCCGATGTGGATCGCCGGGTCCAGGCCCATGTTCACGGTGATCTCGAACCGGCGCCCATCGGCCTCGGCGCGCTGGCGGAACGCGTCCAGGTGCCGTCCCGGGGCGAAGAAGATGGTCATCTCATCGCGCCCTTGCACGCACAGACGGTGGATGGTCACGTCCCGCCCCAGCTCCGGGTCGCTGCCCAGCACCAGCCCGAGGCAGAAGAACGGCCCCGCGTCCAGATCGGTGTTGGTGGGCGCGGGCAGGATCTCGCGCAGGTCGAAGCCCGGCTCGTCGGCCCGGCGCACGACCTGCTGGCAGGGCGCGACCGGCCCGGTGAACTCGACCGCCGCGCGAGCGTTCTGGTAGGCCTGCGCCATGCGTTGCGCGAGCCGCTGCGGCGGCGCGTCGAACAGAATCCCCACCCGCTGCCGGCTCGCCATCAACCCCACCAGCACCCGGGCGCCGGGGTGGCCCCGCACGTTGTTGAAGATCATCGCCGGGCCGATCCGGGTGGGCCGGGCGACCGTGCCGCCCGCGCCGATCCGTTTGTACACCCCCGCCAGCTCGCCGTCCGGGTCGACCGGGTGATCGGTCTGCAGCAATTGGCCGGGATGGCCGGCCAGCCGCCGCAGCGCCGACCGCAGATCAGTGATGGGCAGATCAGTGCTGGGCAGATCAATGGTGGGCGCCTGCTCGGCCCGCTCGTCAGACATCGAAACCTCCGTCGCTCATCGTGCTCTCGACTCCGCCGGCGCGGACAACCGGTCGATCTCGGCCGCGAGCGCGTCCAGTTCCCGGCACACCGCGGCCGGGTTGGTCGTGGCCAGCAGGGTGTGCGCGGCGGCCGCGGTGCGCTCGCTCACCTGGGGGTGGCCGGTCAGCCGCCGGAAGGGGGTGCTGGCCGAGTCGTACTTCCGCACTGCCCTCTCCTCGCCGCGGTGGGTTTTGTGGATCAGATGCTGTCTCGCCTCGAACAGGTTGGCCAGCCGCGAGTTGCCGTCGCCGAGCCGGTCCCACAGCATGTGGGTGGGGTCATGCGACGGGCGGGGGCCGACGGTTTCGAACCGGGCCAGGAACGCCTGCGCGGTCCGCTCCGAGCGCGGCGAGGGATTGCCCACGCGCCGGTGCAGCGCGATGTGCTGCTGGCGACAGTAGGGCTGCCAGTACCGGCGGATCATTTGCGTGATCGGCTCGGTCTCCACCGCGACCACCGGGATCGGGCTGGCCGAGGTCAGCTCGTCGAGCGCCTCGAACAACCCCAGATCATCCGGTCGGGCGCGCACCGCCCGGGTCTCTTGCCAGCCGGTCGCCAGCTCGGTGACGGTCACCAGATACGCCCACCCGGGCCCGATCGCGCCGCGCCACAGGCGCACATCGCAGCGCCCCAGCTCAGTGTCGGGAGCGATGCGGACATGCGGTGGCGTCAGCCGACCCACCGCGCGGCCCCCCCGGCCCACCGACGACGCGCGGGACGGAGCCAGCGCGCGGTCAATGGTGGCCGGGCTGATCCGCGCCAACCGGCGAGCGGCGTCATCGTCGAGGTCCAACTCGCCGAAGGCGCGCAGCCGCTCCACCAGCGCTGGCAGGATCGGCGCCAACCGTTTCCCGGTGGGACGGCCGGCGATCAGCCAGCACTCGCGAAGCGCTTCGATCACCTGGCTGTCGCGCTGGCAGGACCACCGACCGGGCATCAGCTCCTCGCCGTACGCGATCTCGTGCAGCACCCGGCGCGCGTGGGTTCGGTGCCACCCGGTCCGCGCGCAAATGGCGTCGAGGATCACGCCCTTCTCCCGCTTGGTGGCGCGCTGGTATTGATCGACCTGGGACGCCGCCAGCGCCCGCTTCCAACCGGGGCCGGCGCCGAAGCTCCCACTAACCATTGGTCCCCAGCGCCCAGTCGGGGTCGCGCTGGGTGAGCGCGATCAGACCGCCCGCGGCGAGCATCCGCAGCAGGAACGGCGGGGCGGGTGGCACCTGCCGCTCAATCCCGCACGTCTCATTGCGGAAAAAGCCGATGGCGACGTCGACGACGAGGTGATCGCCGTCCGCCACAATGGCCCCCACCCCCGAGACCTCCATCGACGGCAGGCCGATCTCGAAACAGTTCCGGTAGAAGGTGCGTGAGAACGCGCTCGCCACGACGCAGCTGATTCCCGTCGCTTTGAGCGCCTTGGCGGCGATCGCGCGGCCCGAGGACTGCCCGAAATGGTGCCCGGCCACGACGATGTCGCCGGGGCCCACCTCGCTCGCGAAACGCGGGTTGTGGTCCTCGAGGACGTGTTTGACTATCTCGTCCATGGGTTCGAGCACGTACCGTGACTTGACCAGCGCGTCCGTCGGGATGTTGTCGCCGAACTTCCAGCAGCGGCCCTCGAAACGACTGACGAACTCACTCATTGGGCGCTCCTGGACGCTTCGAACGCGCGGGGGTCGGCGATCGCGCCGGCCAGCGCCGACGCCGCGACGGTGAGCGCGGAGCCGAGGTGCATCGCGGCCTGGCTGCTGCCGTTGCGGCCGGGGAAGTTCCGTGACTGGGTCGAGATCATCGCCTCGCCGGCGGACATCGCCCCCATGTTCGCGGTCTGGTTCGACCCGGTGCTGGGCGGGAACCAGGTGCCGCCGGCCGCGTGCAGCTCGGCGACCAGTCCCAGTTCAAGCGCCTGGCGGAACACCTCCCGGCTGCCGGGCACCAAGTTGAGCTTGACCGCCGGGTGGATCCGCCGGCCGCGCAGGATCGACGCCGCCAGCCGGAAATCCTCCAGCCGGCCGCCGCAGTGCCCGCCCAGCTCGGCCCACTGGATGGGCGTTCCGACCACCTCGTCGATGTCGCGCACATTGCCGACCGTCGGCGGCTCCGCGACCTGCGGCGCCAGCGCGCCCACCTCGAAGCGGCGCACGTCATCGACCGGGTCGCCGTCGCCGTTGACCAGCAGGTCGAGCCGGCCGTTCGGCAGCCCCGCGACGAACTCCCGGGTCACCTCGTCGGGCTCGATGTAGCCGCATTTCGCGCCGAGGTCCACGCACAGCAGCGGGAACAGCCAGCGGTCCCAGAAACCCAGGCCGGCGATGAACGGGCCGGTGAACTCCAGCGCCTTGTAGATGACCGAGCCCTCGCCGAGTTCTTTGACCAGCCACAGCGAGACGTCGCGCGGGGTGGTCCCCGCCGGCAGGCTCCCCGACAGGTGGATCTGAATGAGCTCCGGGACCCGGAACCACGCCTTCCCGTAGGGCATCACCGTGCCGGCGTGCGAGTCGTTGCCCAGCGCCACCGCGAGCGCCCCAACCGTCCCGTGGGCGGGGGTGTGGCTGTCCGAGCCGACCACGATCTGGCCGGGCAACGCGAGGCCGTTCTGCATGATGACGTTGTGGATGTTCCCGTTGCCGCAGTCGAACAGCCGCGTGCCGTGCGCCGCCGTCCACGCCCGGGTGCGATTGAGTATGTCCGCCGTCGCCTCGGTCGGCGGCGCGAAATGGTGGTCGAACACGGTGACCACGCGATCCGGGTAGGGCAGCGTCTTGCCGACCCGCTCGTCGTACACCTTGCCGGTCAGGTAGGCGCTCAGATCATGCATGATGAGCCGGTCCACATCGGCCACCACGACGTCCCCGGGCGCGACTCGCTCCTGACCGCTCGCGCGGGCGAGGATTTTCTCCACCAGGTTCATGCCAGCACCTCCGCTGGGTCGGTGATCCGGCCGGTGAGCGCCGAGGCGGCCGCGACCGCCGGGCTGGCGAGGTAGATGCTCGACTCGTAGCTGCCCATCCGGCCGCGGAAATTGCGGTTCGCGGTGGACAGCGTCACCTCACCGTCAGCCATCACCCCACCGTTCCCCGCGCAGGCGCCACAGCCCGGGTTGGTGAGCATGGCGCCCGCTTCGATGAGCGTGGTGACGATCCCGTCGGCGGCCGCCCGGGCCATGATGTCCGCCGACGCCGGAGTGACGATCATGCGCACGCCGGGCGCGATCCGCTTGCCCGCCAGGCACTTCGCGACGATGGCGAGGTCGTCGTACTTGGCGTTCGCGCACGAGCCGACGAACACCTGGTCCAGCTTCGTGCCGGCGACCTGGCTGATCCCGACCACGGTGTCGACGTTGTGCGGGATCGAGATCTGCGGCTCGAGCGTGGCGCCGTCGAGTTCCACAACCCGCTCGAACACGGCGTCGGCGTCGGAAGCGAGCGGGGCGACCGTGTCGGGGTCCACGCCGTGCTCGGCGAGATAACGCATGGTCTCGGCGTCCGGCGGGACGAACGCGTTCTTCGACCCCGTCTCCATCGCCAGGTTGCACAGCGTCATGCGCTGCGAGGTGGACAGCGACTCGACCCAAGGCCCATGGAACTCGACCGAGTAGTACGTCGTCCCGTCGGCGGTGAGGTCGCCGATCAAGGCGAGCATGACGTCTTTCGGATGCACGCCGGCCCGCAGCGGGCCGCTGATGAGCACCTTCAGCGATTCCGGCACCCGCAG